>CAMNPQ010000078.1 GCA_946548305.1 uncultured Pseudobutyrivibrio sp. | reverse complement strand
TGAAGGAGATGATTTACTCTCTTAGAAATATGTCATTCCATTTTAAGACAGAGAATGTGAATGAAGGAAAATGGAATACAGAACTTATTGGAAGGATGTTTGCTCACGATTGCGAAGTGGCAAGCTTAGTACAAAAGAATAAACTTTATTCCAATAATGTTGCAATGTTTTATGGTAGCTCTGATTTAGCAAAGCTTTTGGATAAGCTTTATGCTACTTACAATGAGAGAGCCTCACAAGTGCCTTCATTCAACACAGTTTTTGTGCGCAAGAATTTTCCAGAGTATCTAAAGGAGCAGAAAATCACACCAACTTTTTCTTCTGATGATACTTTAAAATGGCAGAGTGCAGTTTATTATCTTTATAAGGAAATATACTACAATGCTTTTTTACAAGATAAAGAATCATTTAATTTGCTCAAGAGATATGTAGAAAAATTAGACGAGCATTGTCAGGATAAGAATCAGGCTGGGGCAAATCGTGATTTTAAAGAAGCTTTTGGCATATATTCTAAATCAGGCTCGTTGTCTGCTACATGTCAAATGATAATGACAGAATACAATAACCAAAATAAAGGGAATCGTGTAGGAATATCTGGTAGAACAAACAGCGATGATAAATTAATATTCCAGCATTACAAGATGATTCTATTTGACGGATTGAGAGCGGCATTTTTCGAATATCTAAAGAAAAATGGCGAGGTCTATGATTTTATAAAAACTCCGAAGCTTGTAACAACATTGGTAGATGCAGATGTATTTTTAGGAGATTACAAGAGTCATCAGTATGATTCACTAGTGGAGAATATAAAAACTAAACCAGAGTTACAGAAGTGGTATATCACAGGACGCCTGTTGAATCCTAAGCAGGTGAATCAGCTGATTGGTACCTTTAGAAGCTATGTGCAGTATGTAAATGATGTTATGCGCCGTGCAAAGCAGGTGGGAAATCCCCTTACTGATGCGACAATATCGATTGATGTAGATAATATCATAAAAGTTTTGGATATCTGCACCAAACTTAATGGCGTTACATCTAATAAGATTGATGACTATTTTGATAGTTATGATGAATATGCTAAATATTTAAGCAAATTTGTAGATTTTGGGCTTAGGGGTGACAAAGATTTAGCTAATGCCCAATTAGCTGCTTTTTGTGAAAGAGAAGTTGAAGGACAGAAGATTGGCATTTATCATGACGGAACAAATCCTGTACTTAACAGAAACGTTGTGCTTTGTAAGCTGTATGGAGCCTCTGATGTAGTAGCCCAAGCGGGTATTTTGCCTGTAGATTTTGAAATAATAAAGAAATATATGCAGCTATCTGGGAAAATAAAGGAATATCAACTCACAGGTATCTGCAAAACAAAACAAGAACAGTTAAAACTTAAGAAGTATCAAGAACTCAAAAACATGGTTGAGCTCCGAAACATAGTAGACTACGCCGAGATTATAGATGAATTGCAAGGACAGCTTATTAATTGGGGATATTTAAGAGAAAGAGATTTAATGTACTTCCAGCTAGGATTCCACTATCTTTCTTTAAATAATACTGCTCCAAAGCCAGAGGGATATGAAATGGCTGGAGACTATAATGGTGCAATTCTGTATCAGATTGTAGCTATGTATACTAACGGTCTTTCACTAATAGATGCGGATGGTAAACGCAAGAGAAATGCCAAGGCATCAACGAGATTCAAAATAGAGTCATTTTGTAGCTATTCAAAAAGTTTAAGAAATGTACCAGGAGATACAAAAGAGGAGATAGACCCTATTTATCATGCTGGTTTAGAGTTGTTTGAGAATATTAAAGAGCATGATCAATGTGTGTATCTAAGAAATTATATAGAGCATTTCCATTATTATGCAAAAATGGATAGAAGCTTACTTGATATATACAGTGAGGTATTTGATAGATTCTTTACTTATGACATGAAATATGCAAAGAATGTGCCTAATATGCTTTACAATATTCTCTTGCAGCACTTAGTCGTGCCGTCATTTGAATTTCATTCTGGTGAGAAAAAGTTAGGCGACCACAATAGTTTATCTAAGAAACGAGCAACTATTTCTCTTAAATCGGAAAATGGTCTTGCTTCTGAAAAGTTTACATATAAGATTGGTGATAAAAAGAATCCAATTAAGCTATCTGCTAGGAGTAATGATTACCTTAGCGATGTTGCTGCCATTTTGTATTATCCTGACACAGCACCCGCACAGGTGGTTAGAGATACTGTGAAAGAAGATAATAGTGCAAAAGAGGAAAGCAAAAAGAGTAAAGACTTTGCCGAACTACCTAATAATAAAAATAATAACTATCATGGACGCAACAATGGATATAAGAATCAAAAAAGAGATTATTCAAAGTAGAATGATTATGAGTAGTCAGAAAAACTAGGGGCAGGACTTTTAGAGGTTGCTAATTATCAGAAAGATCGTCGTAACAGCAATTAGAATTATAAAAAGAGGAATAGTATAATGGATGAATCTAGATGTTCTAAAGTGACAGTGGATGATATTGCAAATGATGAGAATATCAATGCGGCTTTGGAACATCTAGAGAGTAAACATGACAGCTGCGGATTAGATGGTATAAAGCTTTCCGAGTTACGTGAGTATTGGAATACAAATAAAGAAGTAATTATATTAGCCATTAAAGAAGGTAAGTACTCACCTGGAATTGTGTCTGTCACAGAAATACTTAAACCTAACGGAAAGAGAAGAACAGTTGCTAAGCTCAATTCAATTGATAGGCTTATTTTAAGAGCTTTGACCCAGGTTTTATCTCCTGTAATTGAAAGAGAGTTACCTAATGCATGTTTTTCATATAGACAAGGTAGGAGTGCACTTGATGCTGCAACTCGGGCTGCCCAATATATGGATGAAGGATTTATATGGGTCTGTGAGCTAGATGTTAAGAACTATTTTGATAATATACGACATGACATCATGTTGAATCAGATAAAAAATTTGGATATTGTAGATGACACTGTTTTTCTTTTGATTGAAAGGTATATACATTGTAGTATTGAAAAATACGGGGAGGAATCTGTAGTAGATGTAGGCTTAATTCAGGGGTCATCGCTGAGCCCACTTTTGAGTAATTATTACCTTTTTGAAGTTGATAAATGGATTGAAGCGGAAAATCTTCATCATGTGAGATTTGGGGATGATATAAATATCTATTTTGAAACTATCGAAGGAGCCTATAAATATCAAGATGTAGTAAAGCAGTGGCTCAATGAATTTGGATTGCAGATTAATACGAAAAAAGGTGGTATCTACAGAGGAGAAAATAGAACCTATCTGGGGTATGAGTTTGTTAAAACAGGAAGTAGGCTGGTAGTAAAGAGGACCTCTTCGAGTAAAAAGCAGATATATAATAAATGGCATAGCGGCGCAATAGAAAAAATTGATAATGTCTACCACATAATTAATTCTGGAATTCTTACCAGAAAAGATTTTACTATGTTATTTGAAAATGATGAAGGCAAGTATTATCTCCCTATTGAAACAGTTAGTAGTTTAAATGTTTATTCAGACATAACTTTTTCAAGTGGATTCTTTGATTTTATTAGTCGAAGAGGGGTTAGTGCTATTTTTGTCAATGCAAAGGGAGAACGAATAGGCAGCTTCATTCCTGCTTATCCACGTGGTTCATACAAAACAGAATTAGTTCAAGTAGATTATAGAGTAAATGAAACAAAACGACTTCCAATTGCAAAAAAATACCAGAATGCAAATATATTTAATCTTAGAGCAGTTTTAAGATATTATGAGAGAAGAGATGGCGGCGAAGAAATTTCAAAAACTATTGAATTTTTAACGGAAACATTGATTAAAACAAACGAGGCTAAAGATGTTAATACCTTGCTTATGCTTGAAGCGCAAGCACGACAAAAATATTATCACTGTTTTAATCGCATTATAAACAATAAAGATTTTATGTTTGCAACAAGATCCAAAAGACCACCTAAAGATGCAATTAATGCAATGATTAGTTTTGGAAATACAATTCTTTACCAGAGGTTTGCCGCATTAATATATCAGTCGTCATTAGATATTAGGTTTGGAATACTTCATAATTCTTATTATAGGCATGAAAGCCTTAATCTTGACTTGGCAGATTTATTCAAACCAGTATTAGTAGATAGAACCATATTTACCTTGATAAACAAAAAAATGATAATGCTAGATGATTTTCAAGAGGTGGGAAATAATGGTATATATTTGAATAAGCGAGGAAAAAGAGTTTTCATAAAAGAATTAGAGAAAAAACTACATCAGGTGGTAAAAATTAATCAAGTGGCTAAAACTTACGAACAGCTAATGAAGGACGAGGTTAAAAAGGTAGAAAATTTTTATAGAAAAGGTGACATTTATAAACCATACAAATATGTTAATTAACAGGAGATTTATGTGGATTATTTTGACATATGACATTAGTGTAAAACGAAATTCAAAAGCTTTAAAAATATGCAGGAAGTATCTTTCTCATGTGCAGAAATCTGTTTTTGAAGGGGAAGTTACTGCAAATAAACTTGATAGGTTAAAGCATGAACTGGCTAATGTTATTGATTATGAAAATGATCAGATTGCAATTTATGAATTTGATACTCTAAGATATTCGGCGAAAGAGGTAATAGGATATCAAATAACAACTGACAATGTACTATAAAGTCGTTCGATGTCCATCAGACCTTTATTTATGCGGATTATGAGCATATACTATAGTGATATCTTGGCACTGAAAATGGCGTTTTTCGTTAACATCATTAATAAAATTAGAAAAAGTCGTTCGATGATTTGGTTTGATACGACTAATTATGCCTATAACTGTAGAAACCGCTTAAAATAAAGGAAAACTCAATATTGCTGCTGTAGAGACCGAAAGAGTTTTTAACTATAAGTTGGTTGATTTTGTGCTATTTTTAGTGTACGATAAAGAAAAAAACTCAGAAATACTGAGGAGAAATGAAAAAAGCCCGACATAGCGGGCAATCACTTTATGTAAGTTTTGTTCTATTTTATATTAAACGCCCTGAACCATCATAAGTGGAACCAAGAGAAATGAAAAAAGCCCGACATAGCGGGCAATCACGTAATGACTTTTATTCCAATTGTTCTTACCACATAAATGGCAAGAACCAAAGCGAGAAATGAAAAAAGCCCGACATAGCGGGCAATCACGTTAACTCCACCAATCACTGAAACAATTGGAAGTGTACGAGAAATGAAAAAAGCCCGACATAGCGGGCAATCACTAGTTCATTTCAATGAGATATTCAATGGTACATTGTTTTTCCTGATAAAGGGAAAATGAAAAAAGCCCGACATAACGGGCTTTTTTGTGTTCACATTTTTAAAAACAATTAAATATATAATTACATCATCGATAGCGTATTTGACTTGGTAGTTAAATCATTATTTTGATTTAGCTTCTAAAAAAGCCATCAAATAATCTATTGATATATGTTGAAGTATTTATTTGTTTTGATGAAATGATGAGGGAATGAAGATGAAGAATTTGAAAATTTTAAACTTAGAGGATAATGCTATAAAGTCTAGTAAAATTGCTAGGGTTGCAAAAAGTATTTGCCCTGCAAAAATTGATTGGGTTAGAAATTTAGAAGACGGACTTGAATTAATAGATCAAGCTGGTGAAGATGGCAATTATGATGTGATTATATCGGATATGAGGTATCCACTTTATGCAGGAGGGGATGATTATGATTCGGGTGATGAATTGGTTAAGGAACTAGAGAAAAGAAATAGTACTATACCTGTAGTAATATGTTCCACCATTAAGTACGACTACTCAGGTACTGATAATGTGATAGGTGCTGTACAGTACCAAGAGAACGGTGATTGGGATATAGAATTGGAAACCATCCTAATAACAATATTGCCTAATATTAAAGCCTAGTTCAGAGATCTTGTAATGTCTTTGAACTAGGCTTCTTCAAATTATATGTAATCAAATATTCCTTGAATAGTATCTGTCACATTCATTATTTCGTTAATGGGTATGTTACCAATTTTTTTATATCCTCTAACACTAATATCAAGTAAGTGCAGCTTTTCGCAATGAACAATGCCTTGTGTATCATCATAATGAATAGCTATATGGAGGGGATTCTCTTCGGAGTTTTTAATAATCGGACAGGCTATTATTTCTTGAGATTGATTAAAGAAGTTTGTGCTAGCAACGAGTATAGGATACTGTATTTTTTCTACTTTTAATACATCCCCTTGGAAAACTTTTTCTTTTAATTACCAAACCTCTCTTCCTAATGGCTCTCCCCAATTGAATTCGCCATCCAACTTGAGCTCTCCGCCAAATTCCGCAGCACGCTCTTCGAGAGTCTTATGTCTGAAAGGTTTTGCAAAAGTGATTACACCATTTCCAACATTAACATCTAAAACGTCATTGACATTGATGTTTGCCTCTTGTAATAATTGTTTAGGAATGCGAATTCCCTGACTATTCCCCCAGTTAACTATTTGTACTTGCATAGCAGCACCTCCTGTATATACATAGTATATACTGCCGCGAGCATTAAATCAATGGAAAAACTAATCGTTCAGCAAAGAAGAGCAAATTAATGGTTGACTAGCAACTGATTGTCTGATAACATTCAAGATACAAATTGAAGCTTAGTTATAAGCCGATGTATTTAATATTTAGAAAGAACAGTGATATCTCTACTAGGGATATTCTGTCCTTTTGAGATATTACATACATCGGCTTTTTTGTTATGCGATAATTGTAACTTGAAAACTTCATCCGCAAATAATCAATAGTTTGGTTAGATTGCGACATTATTTTGTTATTGAGGAGATTTTTCTATGAACATGTTTACAAATTTAAAAGCTTCAAGACAATTAGTTATGGTATATGTTATTTATGAAATAATAGGTAGCGAGTTCAAGAAATGTTATTTTAAAAATCAAATGGAGGAAAAAAAGCTGAGGATTAACTTTATGCTGGAAAGTAAAAAACGGCAAGAGGATTTAGAGGAAAGAGTTATTAAGATCTTTGAAAAGTCAGATTTGAATTTATCTGATTTAAAATGTGTAGTAACTCACCATGTGTTGCGCAATCATACTTATGTTTTAAGATTTAATACTTATATCAAAGATATATCTGTTGTCATAGATAAAAACGGCAGATTTAGCATTTCTATTATAGACTTATAATAACTGGTGTAAACGCTATTATAAAAGTTGACCAGTGAGGTAAACTTTTTCATTGACGTTTACATACAATAGATGAAAAAGGAAAATTCAAGATTTTCATTGTGACTTTATGAAATTTTGCAGTAATTAATTATACCCATTTCTTTAAAATAACGCACAAAAGGGGTATAATGGGTATAATAATAGGAAGGAGGGAGAAAACATGCTTGATAGTGAAATATATGAGAGGATAGCCGAGCTCGAGCGTGAAATAGGAAAATTACCTAAGGGAAGTATTACAAGGAAAAATATAAACGGTAAGGATTATTATTATCATAGACTAACTCGTGATGGAAAAAGGAGCGAAAACTATGTGAATTTTGATGATGCTGAGGTATTAAAAAATGAAATTGCTCTACGAAAAACACTAGAGAAAGAGCTAAAAGAATTAAAAAAATCACTGCTTCCTGATAAAAAAACTAAACGCAAAGAAGTAAATCTTAGTTTTAGAACAATGGTGCGTATAGGCGAGCAATTGGAAAATCAAATAATATCCGCAAAAAGATATAAAAAAAGACAATGTATAAGTAAAATTCGAGATTATGTGCTTGGACCAGTCGATGACAAAGTGTTAATTATTTATGGTCTTAGAAGAACTGGTAAAACAACCATGATAAGGCAGATTCTCACTGAGCTCACTCAGGAGCAATTTAAAAGGGCAGCATTTATACAAATAACCACTAATGATAGTTTGGCGGATGTGGACTCAGACTTAAAATTACTCGAGCAAAATGGTTATGAGTATATATTCATAGATGAAGTAACTTTAATGGAGGATTTTGTGGAGGGGGCTGCTATTTTTTCGGATATTTATGCAAGTAGTGGAATGAAAATAGTATTATCTGGTACAGATTCCTTGGGATTTGCATTTACTAATGAAGAACAGCTTTATGATAGATGCATATTAGTGCATACTACTTTTATACCATATAAAGAATTTGAAGAAGTTCTAGGAATTCGCGGAATTGATAAATACATCAAATATGGTGGTACGATGAGACTTGGAGGAATTAATTATAATAGGGATATTCCTTTTTCTGATTCTAAACATGCAGAGGCTTATGTAGATACGGCGATTGCTAAAAATATTCAGCACTCATTGAAAGCATATCAGGAAGGCGGACATTTTCTCCTTCTATTAGATTTATACGAACACGGTTAATTGACAAATGTAATTAATCGTGTTGTTGAGAATATTAATCATAGCTTTACAAAGAGTGTAGTAGAGAAAACCTTTAAATCTCATGACTTGGCTGTTACAGCATCAAATTTACTTAGAGATAGGAATGATCCGATTAATATTAAGGAGCACATTAATATAGATGCTGTAACACTTGGATTTAGAAAGATGTTAGATATTTTAAACAAAGAAGAGAGAAGTATTGCTATAGAAGATGCACATATGATTCAAATTAAGGAATATCTAACAATGCTAGATTTGATTATGGACATTGATTTAGAATTTTTACCTGAGGTCGATAAAAAATCGTACATCACTGTTATTACACAGCCAGGGCTTAGATATGCCCAGGCTGAAGCTATTGTTGAAAATCTGTTACTTGATGTTGAATTCCAGGACTTATCGGCTAAAGAACGACAGAGAATACTCAATAGATTGCTAAGTGAAATATGTGGAAGAATGATGGAAGATATAATACTTCTTGAAACAAAGCTAGCATGTCCTGATAAAAAAGTATTTAAATTGCAATTTGCTATTGGCGAGTTTGATATGGTAGTTTATGATCCTGCAAAGGTGAGCTGTAAAATATATGAAGTCAAATACAGCACAGAAAAGGTTGATGAACAGTGCCGACATTTAGTGGATTCCGATAAATGCAGGATGACTAGTCATAGGTACGGTGATATTGAAGGTAAATATGTTATATATCGTGGTGAATCGATAAGGCAGGGGGATATTCAATACTTGAATGTCGAAGAATATCTCAAGTCATTACATTAATGCCATGCTCAGTAGGGATGATGAAGAAAGACTAATGCAGCTATTTGATGCCAATCCAGGTTATAATATTTGGTAAAAGGGAGGTTTATATGGAATTTAAATATGAATACTATTTTGTAAAGCATGGTGTTACAAGAGAAAATTATAGTAATATTAACAATGAAATATGGCTTGATGTGGGAAATAAAATTGCTATAGGTACATTTGATCACCATAATGCTGTTACTGATTATCAAAGTACAGTGGATGCATTGTTTAATGAACTGGATTTGTTGGAACAGACGAAAAATCAATTGGATGCGTCTAAGCCAGTTAGAATATTTACTCATGAGCAACCAGATACAGATGCATTTTTTGGAATATATTTTTTGAAAAAATTTCTGGAAATTGGAAGGGAACAATTCGAAAAAGAATATATTAATACAGACTTGGGAAATATCTTTAAAGAATATGTTAATGACATTGATAGTGGCAAGAATAAAGATATTTCTGTAACAACTCTGTATGCGCTGTTTTGCAATTTGGATTTGGACATTGTAAAAGAAAAATTTGGTGTAACAAATAGTGCTGACCTATACAATGAGCAAGTTGAAAAAGCACTAAATTGGATTGAGAAGACAATTAAAAGCGAAAAAGAGGCTCTTGCTCAGAAATCGTTTTTTAATATATACAGGCAGAAATGTCCATTTGTAGAAGACGATACAATTGCAAGGGTCATTGATAAACATATTAAAGAAGAGAATTATACCGCCTATATTCGTGATAAAAAGGAAAATAGGCTAGTATTTGAAAATATATCAATATGGACTCAAGATGGAAAAACTGAATCTGTACTTGCGGCAATTTGGAAAGATGTTCCAACTTCACCAAATTCTGCTTATATTTTTGCAAGAAAAGAAGGTGCTGTAATAACGTTTGTGCCTCATATAGATGGTGATAATAAGGGGGCGTTAATATCTATTAACCCGGATATAGATGGGGCGGTAGAAACATACTCCCTCAAAGAAGTAGGTGAGATGTATGAACAGCTAGAGCAAATCTATGACAAGAAAAAATATGATGAAACAGGTTCTTTAAACAGAGATTATAGTGAACCAAGGGGGGATGAAAAAAGCTATATTTTTTTGAATAAACCTTTTTCCATGACTAAAGACCCTTGGTATGTATCAGAAAAAGGGGATGTAGTAGATTCTCCTGGTATAAAAGGTACTCTAATCCCAAGCGACGAAATGATTGAGGTATTAAGAAATATCACAAAAATGGTAAAGAAATCCTATGTTGTGGATTTTGATTTGGATTTGACAGAGGATGATATAAAAGTAAATGTTTCATCACATCCTAAAGCTAATGAAAGCATTCTTCATTGGACAGATGAAATAGCATTAAAGCTAAATAATACAAGTGATAGAATATTTCCATTAGTTGTTGCAGAAGTGGATGCATCAATGATTTCTCATAACTATAATATTCTTGATGCATATTATATGAAGCTTACAGGCGGCGGATATATCGATTTAAATGAGGATAATGTATTTCGAATTGACTACCGAACTCATCTATATATCAACCAGGCATATGGTGTTTTGTTCTTAGCTACATCTGAAAAAACGGATAAAAATAATTTGATAGGTAGTTTATTGACTGCAAATGATGATGACAATATACTTAAAAGCCCGATAATTAAGATTTTTTCAAAAATACTATATCAGAGAGAATCATTTAAAT
>CAMNPQ010000077.1 GCA_946548305.1 uncultured Pseudobutyrivibrio sp. | reverse complement strand
TTCATATAACACCTACTAAATCCAAATATTACCTAATCCTAATTATCATACCTGTTTACGCCCTGTTTAGCAAGTATCCCACTGTAAAAAAGGATGTGGAAGCCACAATTCAAAAGTAATGTATGCAGGGAGCGGAAATATTTTTCTTTTCAAGCATATGTATTAACTAGAGTATGCATTATTGCTTTTTACTAATACATTCACTAAGAAAAATTCAAAAAGCAGATTTTGTATATATAGCCACCGTGGCACATTCAACATCGTGTTTCAAGTGACCACTTGCGCCGCCGTCCGTGGCGGCGCATGACTATATATAGCAAAACCTGCTTTTATTTTTCTAAGTTCATTCCAACGTAAAAGCAATTAATGCATATCTAGTTTAATACATATGCCTCGTTATTTTTTTGTCCGCTCCCTGCATACTTTACCAGTTGAATTGTGGCTCTGGCTACGAAAAAAGGCTACCCTGTGGTAAGCACTCGGGTAGCCTTGTGATATAGCGATTTTTAGAAATCTGTGAGGTTTGCCTGACGTCTCTCTAAGAAAGCGCCCATGCCCTCTGCCTTGTCATGTGTAGAGCATGTGATTCCGAAAAGATTTGCCTCCATCTCAACAGCGTTCTTGATGTCCATGTCGTAGCCGTTGTTGATAGCAGCCTTTGCGATAGATACTGCATAGCTTCCCTTTGAAGCGATTTTAGCAGCCATAGCCTTTGCTGTAGACATAAGCTCGTCTGTAGTTGTAACCTTGTTTACAAGACCGATTCTATATGCCTCATTTGCATCAATGCTGTCACATGTAAAGATAAGCTCCTTAGCACGTCCCATACCTACAAGACGAGCAAGACGCTGTGTGCCACCAAATCCTGGGATGATACCAAGACCAGTCTCAGGCTGACCAAATGTAGCATTTTCAGAAGCAATACGGATGTCGCAAGCCATAGCGATTTCGCAACCACCGCCAAGTGCAAAACCATTGACAGCGGCAATAGTAACCTGTCTCATGTTCATAAGCTTGAAGAATGGAACAGATGCTCTCATACCAAATGCTCTAGCTTCTGCTGCTGTAAAGTTTACCATCTCAGAAATGTCTGCTCCAGCAACAAATGACTTGAATGCATTATCCTTTTTATCAGGACCGCCTGTAAGAATAAGTACCTTTACATCATCTCTAGCTTCGATTTCAGTCAAAGCCACGTTTAACTCATCAAGTGTCTCTGAGTTAAGTGCATTCAGTGCTGCAGGACGAGAAATTGTAAGAACTGCAATCTCATCAGCAACCTCAAGCTTTAAATTGTTAAATTCGCTCATAGTAATCCTCCTCTTTAGGTTTATACCTTAATTTCATAAATAGTATAGTACCTTATTGTTAAACTTTTGTCAATCCCGTTGTACCTTTTCAATTTGTGCCCTTCATCTTCTTTTTATTCCGATACATTTCAGAGTCTGCCCTATTAAAAACATCAGACACAAATTTATCCTCTGGGCTATAAATTCCAGCACCATAAGCAATTGTAACCTTGCCCAGCTTTTTGTTTTTCCTGTTCATTTTGGCAATTTTCTGCAGCCTTGCATCCAGGTGAGTCAAATCCTTGCCCATTACAATTACGGCAAACTCATCGCCACCTATACGAAATACAGGGCTTCTTGAAAAAGTATCGCAGATTATCTGACAGCCCTCTTTTATAAACGCATCACCTTCGTGATGACCCAGGGTGTCATTGACCTCCTTCAAACCATTTAAGTCGCATACAACTATTGCAAAGCTTGAAATGTTTTCTGCTTTAATCTGTACGTTGAGATAGTCCTCCTCGTCCACGTATGCCCTCTTGTTTTTTACACCTGTCAGCTGATCCTTTGTGGCTCTATCCTCTGCTGCAAGCAAGGTGGTAGCGTATTCCTGCTCCTGTAGTACCTGCCTTTCAATATTGGAAACACCCACTATCAGCTTTTTGCCATCTGGCTCATCAATCAATGCGGCTTTTACTATTACATGGGTGACAATTCCATCAATAAGTATCCTGTACCTGTAGGCAAACTGACCGTCTTCCTTGATATCTCTAAGGACTCGTTCCTTTGTGAATACCTTTAAAAATCCTTTTATATCATCTGGATGGGCAATCTTTTTCGCACTTTTTCTTGTGACCTCGAAAAAATCATTGTCCTTGCTTTCAAGATGTAGCTTGTCATACACCTCAGATGAGTTGAAGCGTACATACTCTTCAGTTTCTGGATTTACAGAATATATACTGATAAAATCTGGAGATAGTGCCATTATTCTATGGTAGGACACCCGCTCTTCCTTGATTTTTTCAAGCACCTCCCTTTGGCGCATTTGAGAATCCACATCAATCACACCAAGTATAATGTAATTTCCTGCACCCTTTACACGAACCGCCTTTATACTTACATATATAACTTTGTTATCTATTTTTCTTCTGTAGGTAACAGTGAAGCTGCCTTTGTTTTGTATATCCCTTTCAATATTAGCTTTGGTGAAGATATTCAGCATGAACTCTTTGTCTTCCTCCACTACATATTTAATAAATAGTGTACGGCAATTGTCAAAGAAGTGGCTTCCATTTTCTTCAACGGATATATCTCTGTTTTCAGCATCTGGATGATATTCCACATATTCCTCTGTATCCAAATTTACATAGAATAGTCTGATGTAATCTACGGCCAGGGTTCTGGCTATATAGTTGTAGTTTAAATCGTTTGACAAGCTCTTTTTTTCAGCAACAGATAATATGGCAACCACCACTGCTGCAACACCAGTTACAGGATTTACGGCTATCCTGTGCAGTAGCATTTGAACTTCTCTACCATCATATAGCCTGTCGTCAATCATCCTTCTGACGCCATCTATACCGCATTTACGTATTGACGACATGGTATAAATTCCAACATTTCCTTTGGCATTATTAAAATCAAATTCTTTATGAAATGAAGCCTCGCCAAAATTAAATTTTAAAAATTCTCTAAAGGATTTGTTTTCTCTAGAAACAGTTATAATATTGTCCTTGGTTTCAAATATAGCTAGAGGAATAGTGTCAAAGTATCCATTTAGACTTTCCTCTTCTTTTCTCAAGAAGGATAGATCATAGAGATTGACCCTTCCAAGGTCGGCATAATAGCCTGATTCCTCTGGATTTTCAAAGCCAATAGCAGTACCATCTGTGTATCTTTCAAATATCCTTTCTACAGAAATAGGCTTACAGTAATGGAAGCCCTGTAGCTTCGTGCAGCCTATCTCCTTTAAAAAATCAGCTTGCTCTTCAAACTCCACGCCTTCTATAATGGTATCCATGTGAAGTGATATAGCCATTCTAACCAGCTCAGTAAGTATTATTCTGGCACTTTCACTGGTGAGAATCTGTTTTACAAAAAATATGTTGATTTTTAAGGCATCAAAATGTATAACCTGCAAAAGCTGCAAAGCATTATTGGAGCTGCCATAATCATCCATCCAAATCTGGAAGCCTAAATCCTGAAAATGTTCTATCTGGGATAAAAGCATATCATTTTTTAAAGCTAGTGCCCCCTCAGATACAGCAATGGCTATCATATGCTTTGATATGTTCGCCTCTTCTACTCTTCTTGTCACCTCTTCCACAATATCGCAGGAGAAAAAATCCACCTGGGAGATATTAACAGAAGTAGGTACAATGAAAAGACCTCTATCCCGTTGGTCATTCATTTTTTTCAGAGTCTTTTCAAGCACATACAAATCCAATTTGTAGGCTTCATTGGTGGCCTCCAAAATAGGAACAAAATCCATAGGATTTAGCATGCCAAGA
Source organism: uncultured Pseudobutyrivibrio sp. (assembly GCA_946548305.1). GTDB lineage: Bacteria > Bacillota > Clostridia > Lachnospirales > Lachnospiraceae > Pseudobutyrivibrio. The sequence goes on along the minus strand of CAMNPQ010000077.1, from coordinate 7,290 downwards.
AGCGGGTCGTCCCAGCGAACCAGAGCCTCCTCACCACACACTCTGCCATTTGAAGTTCTGATAATAGGTTGAAAATACACATCCACCCATCCCTCAGATAAGGCTCTATCTAGATTTTCCAGTATATATTTGCTTTTGTTAAATGTAGCCTGACCATTCATTTATACGCTTAATCTCCTTTGGATTTCTCCAACCACTTCACGTCCTTTAAATATAATAGCTCCTACAAAAAGAATAACTGAAACCATTAAACACACTATCCAGGTAACTGGACAGTCACGTTCAGAAAAATAAAAAACTATATATGGAACAATTCCCACCACTAAATTAGTGAGCAAATAAATCATTGCATTTCCACTTTTATCAAGCATTGCCAGGACATAATTTGCAATGAGCGTTCCCATGACAACTATAGGTGCCACCCATGCTGCTGCAAACCACAGATGTCCAACATAGTAGGCAGTCACAGAAAACATGCCAAGGACAATAAACACAAACAGCGTCATGATTCTAGAAGAACTGATTCCCCTTTTGAATAGCCTGATGATTCCAAATTCGAAAACAATCAGCCACATGGCAACTATCAGACTCCAGTGAACATTAAGGCTAGGCCACACCTTAAAGTGAAACAGAAAATCCACTCCCAGGCTGGCTATCACTATAGTCCATACAATAAAAAGCTGTACCTTGTAAAAAAATGACTGGATTTTAAGGGTGGTCTGCTTTGGAAAATATGGTCTTTCATCCTCCCCAATCAGATTGCTCTGGCACAGTGGGCATTTTTTCAGATTTCCTCCCACTTCTATCTTACAATAAGGACAATTTTTCATTATCGAATCACCTCCGTTGCATAAACTCTAACTGCAAGTCCATCCCCTGAAAGTTCCCTTACTAAATTTTTCACTACTCTGGTGTTTGCATAAGGGGAGGTGATACCTAATGTCAAATCTCCGTTGTAGCTGCTCATTGTTGAAAACAGATTGGATGAGCTGCAAAATGCACTGTAGTTTTGAATCAGTGATGCCACTTCCTTTGGGGGCTTTTGAACCCCTAAATTAGACAAAACCACCGATACTTTTTTATCGGTAACTTTTGAACCATACCTTACAACCCACTGTTTGATAAAAAGTGGAACTGCTCTGACTGGTGCCACATATTCCATGGTTTCAAAGTTGTCCATCTGCTTTTTAATATTTTCTTCAGTGAGATTAGCCTTTAGCTTTTCGTCAAATTCCTTTGCCAAATCCTCCAGTGAAATGTCCTCGTCAAACACATGGGAAACATTTACATTATTGAAAAAGTTTCTGGATGTATGACTAGGATAATAGTTACGCAAGTTTACAGGCATAGAAACATTTATAGGAGTCTTGCGCTTTCGTGGAGGCATATCCTCCATTATGGCAAGCATAAACCTGGCACCTATGTAGCTGGTGAGGGATACTCCTATCGCCTTTGCCTTCGGAAGCAGCTGCTCTGTAGGCACATGCACCTCGAAAAACTGCAGCTGATCGTATGGGAGCTTTAACCCCATAGGGTGATAAGCATATTTTAAAGATGATCCCTTTAGCCCCATACTTCCAAAGAACTGTTTGTAGCTATCCTGATTTAAATCATCCTCTGAGGCACCTGAATGAATGGTGGTCTCCTCAAATCTGCCAGGATATTTCAGCTGCAAATAATCCAAAACAATAATATTTAAAAACTCCAATGCTCCTGTGCCATCTGAAATAGCATGGAATAAATCCAGATTTATTCTGTTTCCATAATATGTGACTCTATAATGAAGCATGGCACGGCCTGGTGCATATAAAATAGGACAAACCCTGCCGTGTTCTTCTGTTACCACCGGTTGGATATCTGTGTCTTCCATGTAGTGCCAAAAAATTCCTCGCCTGATTCGCACCTGAAACTGTGGACGAATCTGTATAGCTGAAAGCACTGCCTGCTGCAATAATTCCGGGTCTATGTCCTCCCAAAGTGTTGCGCTTACTCTAAGTGTTCTAGTGTCTCGCTTTGATGCTGTTGCAAGAAAAACTTTCGCAACATTATCTACCTTATACCAATTATCTCTACTCATTTTAATCCTCTAGCCCGAATTTAGTCTATGAATCCTGTTACGCTAACAAGCATTATGTTTTCTTCGGTCAACTAATACGTTTCCCTCAGAAAAATAATAGCTTGTTAGCTACAGGATGATTTCGTTTTGAGGGCAACTTTTTTGCTCTACGTGTATATTACGGACGAAACGAAGTGGGCTAGGCGTTTCATGGCGCGACCTGCCACAGGAAGTGGCATCTGCTGATACACATGCCAGCCATCCTTTTCTATGTCTATCACTGCGTTTCCTCCTGCCTTATGTATGCGTTTTTGTAGTTGAATGCTGTCCTCTAAGAGAATTTCATTTTTTCCAACCATGATAAGCGTAGGAGGAAATCCTGTAAAATTTCCATATAAAGGACTGTATTTTTCATCCGAAAAATCTACGTCACCTGCGTAAGCATCCCTGACTCCCTTCACATAATCTTTTGTTAGAATAGGGTCTTTATCTGCGCAGGTGTCATAGGATGATGATGTGACTGTCATATCTGTCCATGGGCTAAATAAAAGCAGACATCTAGGAGAAAGGTCTTTTTTCATCAACTGTAAGGTCATGCAAAGTACCAGATTTCCCCCTGCTGAATCCCCTGCAAAAAGCACCTGGTGCATCCCATAGCCTCTTTCCATGAGATAATCCCAGATTTTCATTCCATCCTCTAATGCTGCTGGGTACTTGTGTTCAGGTGCCAGCCTGTATTCAAAGGACACTACAGAAAACCCGGTGGACACAGCCAACTTAGCCGCCAGAATCCTGGCATAGGAAAGCCCGCCACAGGTGTAGCCACCACCATGGGCATATAGTATTACGTATTGTGGATTGTGAGCCAGCTCAGGCTTCACCCATTCACAGGAAATATTTTCTACACAAAACCCTTCCACTGTCACATCACTAGTGGGTGCCGCCAGCTTGCCAGCCATTTCCATACCAGCACGCTGTCTTTTCAAGTCTTCTTCAGTCAAGGACTTTCCAGTGATGGAATTAACAGCCTTTAAAGCCTTTAGCAAAGGGTCATTTAGATTTATTTTTAATAGTGCCATACTCACTCTCTTTGAAATACTACTATTTTTATTATAGTTATTCTTACTAATTATTTCTACTTTCCAAATGTAAAAATTGCGTGTCTAACAAGTCCATAACAAAAAAGCCACCCTACTTATTAATAGGATGACTTTCGCAATTCAATTATTTAGTTTTTTTCTTTGATTGATATACTAGTGCTACGGCAATTGCTGCAATAACAAGTGCTACTAAAATGATGAAGAAAATGTAATTGTTTGATGACTCTTCTGCATTTTCTGTCTCCTCTGTGATTTTTGCCTTTGGAGTATCATTATTTTCGATAGTAGTTTCAGTTTCTTCTGTTGTATCAACAGCCTCTGTTTCTTCTGCTGGTTCTTCTTCTGTCTCTTCTTCCTCTGCTACAGCAGTCTGATTATTTGCAGCTGCTCTGTTCACATTAGCTGTTCTTGTAGCTGCATTGTTCTGTGCAACTGCTACAGGCTCAGTAGCTGCTGCCACTTCTATAGCCTCTAGTGGTGTAGTCTGAGCTGCAACAGGATTTGATGCTACTGCTGGTGTCTGACTAGAGCTACTAGACGATGTTGATGATGATGTAGAAGCTGACTCATTAGAAGACTGAGTCTGTGCAGGCTGTGTCTCCTGTGTTGCCACCTGAGCTACCTGTGTGCTTTCAGCTACTGGAGTAGTTTCTTCTACCTTTGGCTCCTCTACTACTGGTGTAGGCTCTACTGTCTTTGGCTCTTCTACAGCTGGTATTGGCTCTTCTGTCTTTGGTTCCTCCACTACTGGTGTAGATTCCTCTGTCTTTGGCTCTTCTACAACTGGTGCAGGCTTCTCTGTCTTTGGCTCTTCTACAGCTGGTGTAGACTCCTCTGTCTTTGAAGGTGTTCCTGAATATAATGCATAGAAATCCTTTGTTTCTACTATTCCATTGTTGTAGTCTCCACCTCTGCCTACATAATAAGTTTTCCCTGCCTCTGAAAATGCATTATCACTACCTAACTGACTTTCAGTCTGCCAGCCTTTAAATGTATATCCTTCTGGTGCCGATACACCCAACTCCTCTAATGTTGGGTATACGAACTTCCAATTGTTGACTTGACTTATATAGGGTGTAGGCTCAGCATATATTGTTGCAACAACATCCTCACTATCCCCATATCTATTTTGATAATTAAGGTGTAAATTGATTTTACACATTGACCATACTGCGTAATAATCAACGGTGCTCTTTCTTTCGGTTGTCAGATATTGGGAATTTTCTCGATAAAAAGCGCTAAACTCTGTTGGATTTTTTTCTGTGCTCCATCCTATAAAATAATATCCTTCACCAGGTGTTGGTAAATCTAATTCTTCATATTTCTTAAGTTCTATTGTGATTGTACCAGAATAATTATCATGACCATTTTGAATCACTTGAGCCACTTTATCTTCACCAAAATTTGAATGATAATTAATAGTCGCCTTTAAAGGTGCATAAGTTGCAGTAAATGCTACGTTATCATACATATTCTGTTTGATTTGAACACCATCCTTAACATAATGGAAATATATATCCCAGTTGCTTACATGTGAATGACCATTGCCATCTACGCTTTGCTCATAACAATATTGTAAACCACGAGCAACTGGATATCCGTTATAGTAAAGTCCGCTATATCCATTTAATGCAATGCCATCCTTTTCTGGAACTAAAAGCTTATACCCCTCTATTTCAGGCTGTGCCTCCATAACATCAAAGTACTTGCTTGCTGATGTATAGACATATGACTTTTCTGTTTTGGCAATCGAAACTGCATCTATAGTACAATTTGCAACCTGGTTGTCTACTCCAATTGGAGTACCATTATCATCAAAACAGCTAACTGTAAAATTAAAACTTTTGTGAAGCTCTCCAGATAAAACGTTGTACTTACCTGTTAAATCAATAGTAAGAACACAGCTATACACTGAAAAGTGCTCTGCTGCAAATTCTACCTGATCTGCCCCCTCTGCACCACTTGCCACCTGGTTTAGTCCAGAAACTGAGCCATCATTTTCCTCTACGTGGTAAACAGTAATGCTTTCATTATCCTCTGTTGAAACATTTTCAAATCTGACTGAAACTGTTCCGTCCTTTGGCTGTACATATCCGCCCAAGCTCTCAGAATAGATATTGATATCAAATGAATATGTTTTTTCTACCTGTGTATTTTCACCTGTTTTTTCATCTGCAGCATCAGCGATGGCATTTTCCATGTTATCACTTACTTTGCTTACCTCAAGTGTTGCATCATCAGGTAATACGTTTTCTGCTGCATACAATGAAATACGAATTCCATCAACACAAGTAGACTGATTGAACACCTGATTATATGTAGCCTCATCTTCTGGTTCTTCAATTTTTTCTACTTCTTCAACTACTTCTGTTGCAACTTCTTCAACTGTTTCTGTCTCAGCTTCCTCAGCTACTACTTCTGTCTCTTCCGCCTCTTCTGTTGAAGTCTCAGTTTCAGACTGCGCCCCTGCCTCAGCTTCAGCCTCTACTGTAGCATCAGCTTCAGCCTCTACCTCAGCCTCAGTGCCAGGTTCTTCGGTAGCGACCTCACCATCTGTTGATACAGCCTCAAGGTTTTCTTCTGTCTGCTCTTCGGCTGGAACAAATTCCTGCTCTTCAACAGTGATGCTCATTCCATCCTCTGCTTCTGATTGATTTTCTGTTACAGCTTCTTCTGTCACCACTTCTTCAGTGCTTTCTGTCTCTTCCTTCGCATATACGGTATCATAACCGAAATTTACTGCGATAGCACTGACTGCAATGGTAGCTGAAAGCAAAACTGCAATCAATTTCTTTTTCATTTTTCATTCTCCTTCTTTCCCTATGTAGTAGGACAATATAATATCATCATTGTTAAACATTTAACAGTGATAAGTTATACAAAATAACTTTATATTCAAATTATTTAATTAATAATTTTTAACAAAAATTCAAACAGGTTCTTTAAAGGAGTTTTTAAGGGAATATTTTTCAGATGTCACAATTTGTTCACAATTAATTCACTATTTGACACCATTTAAAGTCAATCATTTGTTAGAATTTTAGTTAAGAAAAGATTTGTCTTTTTGGGGAGGCGCAGTATGGATATAGCTGAAATTTCAATGAATTTAAGTCAAAATAAGCTAATGTCAGCAGTGGGGACTGCTATGCTTGGCAAGACTATAGATTTAGTTGAAGGACAGGCCGAAAGCTTGACTGCAAGTATGGACATGAGTGCTCCATCACTTGAAAGCCTGGTCTATCCTACTTCAGGTACAACCATAGACTTGCGCGTATAGGAGTTATAATTATTTGGTTTTATTTTAAAAGACTTGCAGCTAGCAAGTCTTTTTCATTGCATTACATTATCTAACTTATTTTCATTTTTAAAAAAGCTGGTAAGCAATTCACAAATATTCTTTTTATTTTGCATTCTTTATTCACAGTTTCTCCATTTTTTCTTCAGATATAGATTGTATTATAATTACATCGCAAGACAGAAGCGATGAACCATTTTTTTCATAACATTATTCTCCCTTTTTAAAAAAGACGCCCCGCCGGCGTCTTTTTTACTGCTTAAAAACAAGATTTTCTTTCTATTACTTTTGGCTCCAATAATATGTGAGCTTCTTTTTTTGAAATACTTCCATCGATAAGCCCAAGAAGCGTCTGGGCTGCTTTCTTTCCAAGCTCCTCCTGGGGATGTGCAATTGTGGTAATTCCTTTACTGTGAGCAAGCAAGGAATTGTCAAAGCCTGTCACTGATATGCCATGGGGCACATTTCTGCCTATGTTGGTCAAGCCCTTAATTACATCTGCAGCAATCTCATCGTTGTAGCAAACTACTCCATGACAAGGAATTCCATTTTCAAAAATCCTGAGAAGCCCTTCCATAGGCTTTGTAGCTTTGTCCTTTGTGTGATACCACACAACTAAATCCGGATCATAGGCTACGCCTGCAGAAGCCAACGCTTTTACATATCCCTTGTGACGAAGAATGCCTTGAATATCATCCGCCTTAAAAATACCAGCAATCTGACGATGTCCAAGGTTAAGCAAATGTTCTGTAATAAGCTTACCGCCTTCCACATCATCAAGCATGACATAAGGCCTATCCATCATAGCCTCGTAACAGCCCTGAATAAACACATAAGGG
>CAMNPQ010000076.1 GCA_946548305.1 uncultured Pseudobutyrivibrio sp. | reverse complement strand
CTTTTTAAAGGTTTCGTTTCTTTAAGAAACTTAAATGAATTTCAAGGATACATGTCATTCACAATCTTTTCGAAGAAAAGGTTGTGTAAGTAACAAGCTTGCTTGTTACAATAAAAACTTGTATTAATTCAAGGTTTGTTTCACTGTTCAGTTATCAATCTTCGCTTTGTTGTGCCTCTCAGCAGCAACTCGTTTATATTATCATGAGCAATCTGCTTTGTCAAGCACTTTTTTAATTTATTTTTCAAGCTTTTTAAAAAATCAAAATAATTCATACAATTATTTCAATTTCTTATTTGCTTTAAGCACCTGTTCCTCAAGTGCTTGATTATAATATCACCATAAATCCGCAGTGTCAACCGCTTTTTATCAAAAATTCTAAAGTAAATCTATTTAGCATTTAGGAATAAATTGTGTGAATTGTACTAATTATTTTTACAATTACTGTTATTCAATACGTTGCCTTTCATTTATGTGATATGGCATCTACAGCTTCTTTCACATTTGATACTCCAATAACCTCTATCCCTGAAATGTTTTTAACAGATGGTATATTCGAATATGGAATAATCGCCTTTTGAAAACCTAATTTTTTTGCTTCACTAACGCGCTGCTCTGCCATAGCCACAGAACGCACCTCGCCTGATAAGCCAATTTCCCCAAACACAATAGTTTTTGCATCCATTGGAATATCCTTCTCACTTGAATAAATCGCAATTGCAATGGCTAAATCTATAGCAGGCTCATTTATTCTAATTCCACCTGCGATATTTACATAAATATCCGATCTGCCTAAGAATATTCCGCATGCCCTGTTTGCTTTAACATCTCTCATACGTTCAAGCACTGCAACCAACAGATTAACTCTGTTGTAGTCGCATCCAGTAGCCATTCTCCTAGGTATCTCGAATGCTGTCTTACTAACAAGAGATTGAATCTCCACGAGAATAGGTCTGGTTCCCTCCATAGAACAAGTGACGATAGAGCCTGTAGCGTTTTCAGGTCTTCCATCCAGCATTACTGCAGATGGATTTTTCACCTGCTCCAAACCAGTATCACGCATTTCAAATACGCCTATTTCATTTGTGGAACCAAATCTATTTTTGACCCCTCTCAACACTCGATAAGAAGCATGTCTATCACCTTCAAAGTACAAAACTGTGTCAACCATGTGCTCCAAGACCCTAGGTCCAGCTACAGTTCCTTCTTTCGTGACATGTCCAACGATAAATACCGCTATACCTTTTCCTTTTGCTATCTCCATCAAAACACCAGTTGACTCTCGCACTTGAGATACAGAACCTGGTGCAGAACCTACAGCTTCATTAAACATGGTCTGGATTGAATCAATTATCAGTACTGTTGGCATTTCTCTCTCCACAACAGCCTTTATAGTGTCCAAGCTAGTCTCACATAACAAATCCAGCTTGTCATTGAATTCTCCAATACGATCTGCTCTTATCTTTATCTGTTGAAGAGACTCCTCTCCTGACACATACATCACGTTAATGTTACTCCTGCAAAGATGCTGACAGGTCTGTAGCAGCAAGGTGGATTTGCCTATACCAGGATCGCCGCCGACTAATATCATAGAGCCAGGCACTATTCCTCCTCCCAACACTCTGTCAAACTCTTCAATATTTGTAGAAATTCTTTGTTCATTGGAAGCTGTAACATCAACCAATTTAGTAGGCTTTACATCCGAGGTTCTGGCTCTGGTTTTCAAAGATGTTTTTTCAACAGTTTCCTCCACTAAAGAATTCCATGCCCCACAGGATGGACATTTGCCCGACCATTTTGAAGTTTCATTTCCACATTCCTGACAAAAAAATACTGATATTTTTTTACTTGCCATTTTTTCTCCTTATAGATAAAAATCTTCCCAATGTACATTGGGAAGATTTAAAACTCAATTTAGTAATTTAAATATTAAACTTTCTTAACCTCAACCAAAACAGCCACACCTGGGTCAAGCTCAACCGAAAGATTTAATTTACCACCAAGATTTGTCTTCATCTGGCCTGCATTAGTTCCTCCAACTGTAATTGCATAATCAGTTTCGGGCTCTAATTCCAAGGTAATCATAGCATCTTCTTTTCCCTCAACCGTAAACGAAACAGCATCTGCATTACAATTAAAATTCTCAACCGCAGTACCTGGTACTGATTCATAAACAAACATTCCATTACGCTCTAGCTTTGTAATGTCTGAAAATGTCTTTACCTTGTACAAATCACCATCATGCTTGTAATCCTCTAGCTTTTTCTTTTCAGGTAATGTGTAGTCGCCAAAGCTTATGGTTCCGTCTGCTTCACTGCGAATCAACTCACTAATCACAGCCATCTTTTTTCCTCCTATAATATCTGCCCCTAGCAGAATGTCCTATCCCGATTATAGCAAAGCAATTTCATTTTCACAATAAAACTAAAAAATAAAATCAGCTTTTTTCAAAAATGATTTCATCATGCTTAATTTTAGCCTTCACAGAGTCAGATGGTTTGATTTTGCCAGATAAAATATCCTCTGCCATAACGTCTTCCAGTGAAGTCTGAATCTTTCTTCGTATAGGTCTAGCACCATACTTTGCATCAAAGGACTTTTCTACAATCCATGTCTTTACAGATGCAGGTATAGATACAGTGATATCCATTTGTTCTTTGCATCTGTCTGCGAACTGTTTAACCTGAAGACCAGCAATCAGCTTCATATCATCTTTAGTCAAAGCTCTGAATACTATGGTTTCATCAATACGGTTTAGGAATTCCGGCTTAAAGATACGCTTTACTTCTTCCATTACACCGTTTTTCATGAACTCATAGTCCTTGCTTGCGTCTTCTTTTGATGCAAAGCCAAGTTTCTTAGGCTCAATAATAGCCTGTGCACCTGCATTACTTGTCATTATTATGATTGTATTTTTGAAATCTACCTTGCGTCCCTGAGAGTCTGTGACATGCCCATCATCTAATATCTGTAGCATAACATTGAACACATCTGGATGAGCTTTTTCGATTTCATCAAATAATATAACAGAATATGGATTTCTTCTGACTTTTTCAGATAGCTGTCCACCTTCATCATATCCAACATATCCCGGAGGCGAACCTATCATTTTTGATACTGAATGCTTTTCCATATATTCACTCATATCAACACGAATCATGGAATCTTCATTACCAAACACAGCTTCTGCAAGAGCCTTTGATATTTCTGTTTTACCCACACCTGTAGGACCTAAAAACAGAAATGAGCCAATCGGTCTGCCTTTTTCTTTTAAGCCCACTCTGCCTCTTCGTACTGCACGGGCAACAGCTGAAACAGCTTCTTCCTGGCCAATAACTCTCTTATGCAATATATTCTCTATTTTTCTGAGTCTAACTGATTCCTGCTCTGTAAGCTTGGCAACTGGAATCTTGGTCCATAGTGCCACAACCTGTGCCACATCATTTTCTGTCAAAACAACCTGCTTAGACTTTGTACGTTTCTTTAGACGTTTTTCCTCTTCATCTCTCTTTAAAGAAAGCTCGTCCTTTTCTTTTTTTATAGAGCTAGCCAATGCAATATCTCCAGCGATTATTGCTTCTTCCATTTCCTCTGCAAGCTGCTGAATCTTCTTTGAGATACTGTCGTCTATTTTAACATTTTTCACAGCCTTGAGCTTTATTGCTGCAGCTGCTTCATCCATTAAATCAATTGCTTTATCAGGTAAAAATCTGTCAGCTATGTAGCGTTCTGAAAGATTCACACAAGCCTCTACTGCCTCATCTGGAATAGTAATGCCGTGATGCTCTTCGTAAAGATGTCTGACACCCTTTAGTATCTCAATAGTCTCCTCAGTGGTAGGCTCTTCCACCATAACCGGCTGAAATCTTCGCTCTAAGGCCGCATCTTTTTCCACATATTTGCGATATTCAGTAATTGTGGTAGCACCTAATATCTGTATTTCACCCCTTGCCATAGCAGGCTTTAAAATATTAGAAGCATCAATTGCCCCTTCTGCTCCTCCAGCACCTATCAATGTGTGTATTTCATCGATAAATAATAGGATATTGCCTTCTTCGATTACTTCTGCTATTACACGTTTGATGCGCTCTTCAAACTCTCCACGGTATTTGGAGCCAGCCACCATGCCTGACAAATCTAAAGAAAGCACTCTTAAGTCCTTAACCGAATCAGGAACATTTCCATCAACAATTCTTTCTGCCAAGCCCTCAACAATAGCAGTCTTTCCAACTCCAGGTTCTCCAATAAGACATGGGTTATTCTTTCCACGTCTAGACAATATCTGTATGACACGTTGTATTTCTGCATCACGTCCTACAATCGGATCCAGTTCACCTTCCTCGGCAAGCTCTGTCAAATCTCTGGAAAACTGTTCCAAATAAGATGTATCATTTCTCTTACGTCCGCTGTTAATAGCCTGCATTTCTTCCTTGTATACAGCACCTTCTGCTCCCATTCCTGCAACGAGTTCAGAAAACAGCTTATGTGGATTAATATCCAACGAATTTAACAATCTGGCTCCTGAGCAATCCTGCATACGAATCATCGCTAATAAAAGGTGTTCTGTACCTATAGTTTTAGAATTACATTTTTCGGCTTCATCGGCTGCATGCTCCAAAAGCTGTTCCATTTTAGGAGTGTAACCATCTCTGTCTTTTATGGCTATTTCTCCACCTGGCGAAATCAATTCCTCCACCAGCTTTAACAATGAATCTTTACTGACACCATTAGAATTCAAAACTTTAGCTGCAAGCGAATTTTCTTGTTCGATAATCGAAATAAGCAAATGCTCTGTTCCCACATAGCTGTGATTCAAAGTTTTGGATAGCTTTGATGCACCAGTAATAGCCCGTTTAGCCTGCTTAGAATATTCCATATTCCTTTGCTCTCCTTTTATAGATCATTTAAATCCATCATATTTAAGCTTGATGCTCTTTTTGACTCATAGGATTCAGATTCATAGTGAGACTTGGAAGTATCCTCGTAGTCTTCTTCGTGTTCATCCTCGTCATCATAATACTCTTCTTCATCATCCTCGTCTTCATAATCATCATCGTCAAACACATCATCATTATCTTTTTTGTTTCTAGCTCCAAAAACAATAGAGCGAGGCTGTTTTTTAGCTTGCTTTGATGGTCTGGATGGTGCAGCTGCAAACACATCTCCATCAAAATCATCATCTCCACGTCCTCGAATAGCTTTGTTTATTACGATGAATAACAGTACCACGCATAAAACAATGAGTCCCATAATTATCTTGCGGTACAGATTAAGCTTTTCTATATACAAATTATCACTGTTTTCCACATTCTCATCATTTTCTTCTGTGGAAGTGGTGCCAGACTGAGAAGATAAAGCTGACTCGTCTACTCTTGAAATGGTTTTGTAGGTATTGTCATAGACAAACCAACCTGAAGCACCATCCTGGTTTGTTCCATAAACATAATAAAACTCTGAACCATCTATTGTATAGGCAGTAGCTGTACCGCCTGTAACTTCTAATGTGGTAGAGGTAAATGCTGAGGAAGGAGCAGAGCCATTATCAGATATAATCACATAACTATCTTCTGAGCCCAGCATTAAAAATGCAGATACTGTGCCTGCCTGCTCATTATACAGATAAAACACACCTGAGCCGCTAGTATTGTCTGCTGGCTTTAAATACAAAAGAGTGATTGTACCATTTGTAGGCTCACTGTATGTGCTAGAACCGATTTGAATGGTTTTCTTCGAAAAACCAGAAGGCATCTCTGAGTCAGAATATCTTTCTGAAACCACATAAGCTGTGCCATTAATGTCAAACCCACCATCAGAATTGAGACTGCCAACTGCGTCAGTAGCAGATGTAACAGCTGCTGCAGTTTCTTCAGCTGCAGGCTCCTCAGCGTCAACTTCTGTGGCTTCCTCAGCAGTCTCATCTGTCTCCTCACTCACTGTTGTCTCAGTGGTTGCCTGAGTAGTTTCGGTAGAAGCAGCTGCGCCTGAAGAACCTATGCTAAGTGTAGTACTGCTGCCTGAATTTGCAGAAGATGAAACAATGATAGATGCTGTTCCTTCTGTAGCAGCTTTAAACACGATATCACCTGATGTGCCAGAAAAAGTAACAGAATTTCCCTCTGCACTAGCCCCAGAAACACTGCAACTGATGTAATTTAACATGCTTGAAGTGTATTTAACAGTAATAGAACCGCTTTCTGTACCAGATACAGAAACCGTAATTGTATCACCCACAGCAAGGGAACTTTTAGACAAAGTAATAGTGGTAGTACCCTGAGCCATGGCAACTATATTAAATGCAAAAACCAATACGGCAACAAGAATTACATTGACAAGCCTCTTATAACATTTCCTCATAACAATTACCTTCCTTAAAACCAGTGTGATGACATACAACAAGTAGTCTCGCCATAAAATAACACACTATATATAGATAATTTAATTATAGGTAACACACAATACTTAGTCAACAATTTCTGCAAAGTAATATCAGCCAAACAAAGCTGGAAATTCCTGAATAGGAACCAATTATATTGCCTAAATTGCTGGCAGAAATCTGTATGTCTAGTATAAACAAAATAATAAACACTATTGATGTGGCTACCAGCAAAGCAATAACAGCCAATGAAATAATCATGTCCTTATCTAGTCTTCTTTTCATAAAAATAGCACCTCCTTGAATTAGGTTGATATAAGCCTAGCACAAGAAGGTGTCCATAAATATTCCCTAGGAAACGACTAGTTCTTTCCGCCGATTTCAATTAAAAGCTTGATAAAATCTATATCAGAATCCTTTACCTTTAGATTTGTTTCAATCTTTTCCCCAGAAGGATCTGTAATCGCAATCTCAATCACCGAATCCGGGGTCATTGCCTTATTTCTTGCTGCTGCAAAAAATGGCAGCAATTTGGGATGATTTGCATTAAACTGTGCTGCTGCACTTCTGATTTTCAATAGGTCTGCTGGATTAAATGCCATAATTGTCTCCTTTATATAAGATATTTGCGTAATAACCTACGAAGTTCCTCTTCCTTTATAGGTTTTTCGATGTAATCTTCAAAGCCAAGATTTTCGTATTCTTCTCTTGCTCCGACCACTGCATTTGCCGTTTGCATGATAAGTGGAGTATTACTGTTTGGATTATCCTCAAGGGAATCCATTATATTTTTCAATTCCAAGCCATCCATACCTGGCATTAAATGGTCAATAAATATAATATCATATTTTGTATTTTTTATCTTCTCCAAAGCTTCTGCGCCGCTTATGGCTGTGTCTACGGTGATATCCGTATTGCTTAAGAGCATGGTGAATACACGCAAGTTTATAGCCACATCATCCACCACTAAAATCTTTCCTATCAAGTCGAAGACTTCATGTCTGTCTGCCACACGCCTGTCACCATTTGGTCCCATTGAGAACACTCCACATGGCTCTACAGAACGGATTTCCTGCGGAACCACCACAGTAAATGTAGTACCCTTTCCCAGCTCAGACTCCACTTTTATTGTGCCTCCCATTAAATCAACCAGCTGCTTTGTAATGGTAAGCCCCAGCCCTGTTCCTTCTATCCTACCGTGGGCAAATTCCCCAACTCTGTTAAAGGAATCGAACAGATATGGGATATTTTCTTCGGCAACACCTATACCAGTATCGCTGACAGCTATGATTAAAAGTAATTTTCCTTCGTGAATCTTTCCCTGGACTGACAAAAGAATGCGCCCCTCCGGGGTGTATTTTACAGCGTTTGTCAATAGATTTGTAATGACTTGAATCAGTCTTTCTTTATCACCGCACAGTTCTGATGGGAGCACATCACTCATCTCCACTTCAAATGCCAGCCTGTTAGCCTTGGCACGTGGACGTACCATAGCATAGCATTCCCGAATCATATCCATCAAAACATAATCTTCATTTACTATTTCTATTCTGCCTGCATTTACCTTTGCCAAATCAAGAACTTCATTTACTATTCCAAGCAGATAATTTCCAGCTCCATTTACATCACGGGCATAGTCTAGTATATTTTCTTCCTTGCTCTCCCTTAAAATCATTTTGTTCATTCCTAGAATTGCATTAATAGGAGTACGCATTTCATGGGACATTCTGGTTAAAAATGCTGTGCTGGATTTTCTTGCCTGAACAGCTGCAAACATATCCCTTTCCATTGTTCTAACATTATTAAGAGCCTTGAAATAAGAAATAACAACAAAAAACAGCAAGCCAAAGAGCAAAATAGTTCTGTCTAAAGAGGTAGGCTTGGCTTTGTAGGAAATTATTTGAAATATTCCAGCAAGTAAAGCACCTGCTACACCGACTATGTCTACCCAGTAGTTTTTAACAAGCCCCTGAATGCAATCAGCAATCACTGTAATCAAAAATATAATCATAGTCAAAAGGATTGCAGCAAAAGCAAATGGTAGCATTCCACTTAAATCTGTGCCATTGAAAAATTGCAAAACCAATCCTAAAAAAGCTACAAATAATTCAAGAACGGATATAAGCATGTAGACAGTCCTATATCTACATTCCTGTGCTCTGTCAAAATACATAGCCATAATAAAAGGCAAAATCATTAGAGCCAAATACGTAATATATGAAACTAATGAGAAATTAGGGGCGATTAATTGTCTGGTGGTAGATTCTGCAAGTGCCCAAAGACCTGCGCACATTACAGCCCAACCAGCAAACAGTAAAGATATGGTTTTTCCATATGACAGTTTCACCATTATTCCAATAACCAGAGCAATAAAACCCAGCATTAAAATGGAAAGTGTCAGCGTCAATTCCAGCTTTTCGTTTTCAAAAAGCCTCATTATGATTCCAGCCTGAGAACCTATACTGATGCTGTCTACCACACCTGTATAGTTGTTGTTGCCTACCCATTTTATTTCCAGAGTCTTGCCCACATCACTTTTATAAATGGGAATAAAGACGAGGATTCCAGGACTGTTTTCTCCAAATACTCTAGTGTCTTTAGTAGAATAGCTATACCTTAATTCATCACCTACATATGCATATATGTCTTGTTTTTCTGAATTAAAAGACACATATCGCTCTGGTTCAGACATTTCTTCGATGGTCTTTGTAATTTTTAAAGTGTTGGGCATGGTTATGTCATATTGCCCTGGAATAGTTATTGCTTCACTGCTGCCATCAGGTAATTTTATCGACCAGCCATCACTATAATCTGCCACTGAAAAATCTGTATATGTACGCTCGTCGGAAAATATATGCTCGCCAACGTACATAATACCTATCATAAATGTATACAGCATAAAACCTGTCAATAAAATAATCTGATATACAAACCTGCTAGTTGAATTGTTCTCCATGATATTTCCTCATTGTCTAAAAAGCTAAGCCTATTTTAATATTTAATTCACCCCAAAACAACATGTTACGAAAAATGTCACAGAATTTTAAATATTAAGTGGTATTCTACCTTTAGGATTTAGATTAGGAGGTAAATATGGCTAGTTCGGAGCAAATCGCACAGGAATATTATAAAAAAGGCATGGAGCTTGTTCACATAAACAGTTTGGAGCTTGGTATTGATAATTTAAATATGGCTCTAAGCATATATGAAGAATTGAATGATAAAAAGCAGTATATTCTCACATTGAGGGGGCTTGCCATTGCCTATGGAATCATGGGCTATGACAGCAAAATGCTGCATAAATGCCTGTCTGCTTTAAATTATATAGACATAAATGGTATAAAGGGGGCAAAGCATTATTTTTATACCACCATTTGCAATCAATACATGATTTTAGGCGACTATGACAATGCCATAAATTATGGTCGCATGGCTCTTCAGGATTTAGAGGATTACGGCACAGAATTTGAAAATGATCCTCATTCTTATATGGTGGCTTGCCTCAATCTGGCGTATTGCTACCTGCATTTAAACCGTCTGGCAGATGCTGAAAACTTTTTAAAGCGAGGCTCAGAGATAGCTTTCAAAAATGACATGCATCATCATGATTTAAGCCTGTCAGTTCTTTATGCCAGTCTCCACCATCGTATGGGGGATGACCAATATGTGTATGACCATATTGATGAGCTGGTGACGCTTATTAAAAATCAGCAAATCACCATTCAGGATTATATAGAAGATTTAAAGCTTTTGATTGAAACCTTCTGCGCTATGAAGGAATACGATAGAGCTGAAGCTGTGGTTCTCAGCCTGGATTCTTCTGCCACCATCGCAAATAACATCCACCTGAAGCTGGAGGCTTCAAAGCTTTACATGATGGTATATAGCAGTTCTGGCAACACCGAAAAATATCAATGGGCGTGTGTACGTTTTGCAGAAGATACTATTGCAGTAAAAGAATCAGAGGCGGAATCTCATCTCTTAGAGATGGACACTGCTATCGCTTTGTCTATTGCAGATACACCTCTTGAACTTTTATAATACTTGATGCTATGAAGAAAAAAATAGGAATAATACTAATCATCATTTTTACCATTGCCATTTTTATAAGGGCTCAATTGAAGTTTAATCCCCAGGTCAGACTGCTTGCTTCTGTAATCAACTTTTCAGAATCAACGCTAAAAAGTTCGGAGTATCTTGCCTACAATATAGACTTAAAGGATTTATTCACCAATTATGCCAATTCGGATATACGATATTCTGGCACTGCTTCTATAAAAAGGATTGAAGGCTTTCCTTACTCTATAAATGGCAGTATAAAAGGCAAGCGTTCTCTTTCCCAGGAAAAATTCTCCTGCAACGCCAATTTGGATGTGCTGGTGCTTGAAATAGGGGAACTGGATTTATATGCCAAGGAAGACACTGTGTATCTGGTGGCACCTATACTTGGTGGACTATCCTACGGTTTTGACACAGGAGATAATCTGTTTTTAGAAACCCCAAATCTGAACAACGATATAAATAGAGAATGGTTTCACAACAACAAACGAAATATTTATGAGTTCATCCAAAATATTACCATTGAAAAAACAGAAAACACTTTTGTAGATGAGGATGAAACTGTAGCAGAAGAAGTTAGAGTTGCTATCCCAGAAGGTCAGGGCGGTTTTATTTGGGAATTACTTGGAATGAATGCGCCTGACCATGATATCATCTGTTCTGTTTTTTTAGACAAATATAA
>CAMNPQ010000075.1 GCA_946548305.1 uncultured Pseudobutyrivibrio sp. | reverse complement strand
TACTGATGGGCAAGGCTAAGCCTGTGGATTGTCCTCTTTTTGGAAAAGTGTGTACCCCAATGACTCCAGAGGGGGCATGTATGGTTTCCGAGGAAGGCAGCTGCTTCAATGCCTATCTGGTGCGCCGTTGACAAAAAATTATAATGCTTGTTAATGTAATTATTTGCGGAATAGGAAGAGAATAAGATGGATAAGATTATTATGGAGCACGGCTCAGGTGGTCGTGCTACAGGAGAACTGATTAGAGATATATTTGAGTCGCAATTTAACAGCGACGTCCTTTCTGAGATGGAGGATGCAGCAGTTGTTGAAGGTGATGCCACAATTGCCATGACAACAGATAGCTTTGTGGTGACCCCATTGGAATTTCCAGGTGGAGATATTGGAAGACTCTGCATTTGTGGAACAGTCAATGATTTGTGCATGAGAGGGGCTATCCCTAAATATATTACCTGTGGCTTCATTTTGGAGGAGGGGGCAGATGTGGCAACTCTTCGCAGACTGGTTAAATCTATGGCTGATACTGCAAATGAGGCTGGTGTCAAAATAGTTGCAGGTGATACTAAGGTTGTTGAGGGCAATGGTGGAATATATGTCAATACCGCAGGAGTTGGATTTGTGCCAAAGGGTGTTGATATAAAAGCAAAAAATGCCCAGGATGATGATGTTATCATCGTGTCTGGAAATGTGGGAGACCATCACGCTACGATTTTAAGTCAGAGAATGGGAATAAAAAACACTATCGTCAGTGATAATGCCCCATTGCAAGAGATGGTTAAAAAGCTGATAGACAATAAAATTCCAGTCCATGTGCTCAGAGATGTTACAAGAGGCGGTCTGGCAACGGTTTTAAAAGAACTGGCACTTGCTTCTAAATTATGTTTTAGTATTAATCAGGATAAATTGCCTGTTGATTCTCAGGTTGAATCCTTGTGTGGACTTTTGGGATTGGATCCCTTGTATATGGGAAATGAAGGCAAGTTGGTGGCTATTGTACCAAAGGAATATGCGGCGCAGGCAGTAGAAATAATTAGAAGCTGCAAATATGGCGAAAATGCCTGTATGATTGGAGCAGTCAATACCCCTGAGAATGAGACCGAAGAAGGCGCATTGATATTAAAGACGAAAATAGGTGGCAGAAGATTTTTGGATATACTCCAGGGGGAGGGCTTGCCACGTATTTGCTAGCCGTTCTTAAAGCAACGACACCTACGAAATGGGGATATTCTTTTAACATAACTTTCACAATCAGTTCGGTGGTTATTATGCTATAATAAACCTACATCATCCATTAACGTAAAAGAGTGAGGAGGATGCATTGTGGGAAAAACAGTACTTATAGTTGACGACTCAAAATTTATGCGAGCGGTTGTCAGAGGCGAAGTAGAAAAAAATGGCTGTACTGTTGTGGCAGAAGCTGATTGCAGTGATGGTGCAGTTGAAAGATACAAAGAGTTTAAGCCTGACATAGTAACAATGGATATTACAATGACTGTTGATGGACACACTATAGGAAGAAGTTCCAATGGCATTGATGCAATCAAACAGATAAAAGAGATTGATCCTAATGCTAAAATATTAGTAGTGAGTGCCATGGGGCAGAAATGCTATGTTATAGAGGCTATAGAAGCTGGAGCAAAGGATTTTGTAATTAAGCCTTTTGACGAAGTGAGGTTCGCTGAGGCGTTAGCTCATTTTACATGAAAACAGAATATGGGAAATGTGGCACCTGTAGTTACTACAGGTGCTTTTTTGTGCCCAATACGGTAGTGCACAATGGAAACTAATGGCGTGCAATTGATTTTCCGACGATATTCGAACAAAAAGAAAAAGACCGATAATTCGGTCTTTTTGAGGGGAGTATAAATAATTAATAAGGGTGCAATTGGGAAACTCCCAATTACAAACTGAATTATAATATAGAATTTTTTACTTTGCAATATAAAATTTTTTAATTTAATCCATCCCTTGAATAAACACTTTTAGAATTCCAAAGAATCCACTCTTCGTATCCAGCATCTTCTACAGCTTTGATTTGCTGACGAATCGCCGTTCCATCGTACTCTATGTAGCCTTCTACCCATGTGGCGGTGAATGCCTGAAGCCATGGTCTGATGATGGCACATTCATTTTCATCTATTTGTAATAGAATTTTTTTAGAACCATCAAGTGCTGCCAAAACTGTTTCGTAAGGTGCTGCATCAGGCACGTCCAAGCCAAATTCTCCAGCTGCATAATGAGAAGGATATATCATTGGGCAAAGCACGTCCACAGATGTGGCAAGAACCTGATAGTCCTGACCTACTCGGCTGGCATCCACTTCACTTTTGATAATAGTGCCAAAAACATCAGCACTTACTGGAACATCTTTCTCGTGGATTGCATTTGCTGCACGATTTAAAAAGCTTGTTATATAGTTGCCTCGCTCCTCATCTGTAAGCTCCACGCCGTAAGCTGCTGAGTCCGAATTTGAAGTAACAGGAAAACGCACATAATCAAATTGGATTTCATCAAAGCCCAGGTCGCAACAGGTTTCAGCAATGCTGATGCTGTAGTCCCAGACTTCTTCTTTGCAAGGATTTACCCAGGCATTTCCCTGACTGTCTGTAACGGGCGCTCCAGTGTCTGTGAAAAGGGCTAAATCAGGTCTTGCAACAGCCAAGGTGGGATCCTTGAAAACAGGAATTCGTGCAATTACATAAATATCATTTTCCTTTAGCTGTTTAATGAGAGCAGTTATATCCTTTATATAAGGGATGCAGGCACCAGTTGCAATGACATCTTCATTGTTCATGTCAAAGGTGATGTTTCCATTGTCGTCTTTTACATCCAAAACAATGGCATTTAACTCGGTGTCATTAATAAGCTGTATGATTTCCCCAATGCGCTCTGTTCCAGCGGTAGGACCAGTTACATATATACCTTTTACAGCTGTGTGGCCACTGACCCAGGCACTGTGAGTAAAGCTTTCTTCAACAGGTGGCTCTTCGGTGACTGCTTCCTCTACGGGAGCAGATTCCAGCTCGTTATTTATAAAAAACAGAACGGAAATGACCACCACCAGGATTGCTATCAGCACATAAATTATTCGTTTTATCTGTTCTTTGGTTAAATTTATAGACATAACACAAATATCATACAACATTTCGTATTTTATAAACAGAAAAAAATCAAGATTTTTCCTATTAGTATGATGAAATTGTAAAGAAAATAGATATAATGATAAGTGGACAATTGGGGATTTTCGAATCTCCTTTATATTTTATTTACAAGAACAATATTTAATTAAGAAAGAGATTTATGAGCACAAAGATTTTTACAATCAGTTGCCCTTGCCATTTCGGGTTAGAGGCACCTCTTAAAAGAGAAATATACGATTTGGGATACGAAATTCTGGAGGTTACAGATGGACGTGTTACTTTTACTGGCGATGCAGAAGCTATCTGCAGGGCGAATATACATTTGAGAACTGCGGAACGAGTTTTAGTGGAGGTGGGAAGGTTCCATGCCACCACTTTTGAAGAACTGTTTCAGGGAATAAAAGCATTGCCATGGGAGGAATACATTCCAAAGGATGGCAAATTTTGGGTTACTAAGGCAACCTCCGTTAAAAGCAAGCTTTTTTCCTTGACGGATATTCAGTCCATTGCAAAAAAAGCCATGGTGGAAAGAATGAAGTCGTACTACGATATCAAATGGTTTGAGGAAAGCGGCTCAGATTATCCTGTAAGAATCTTTTTGCTAAAGGATGATGTGGTAGTTACCATAGATTCCACAGGCACCCCACTTCATAAGCGAGGATATCGCACCTACACAAGCCATGCCCCACTTTCGGAGACTATGGCAGCAGCACTGATTCAGCTTACACCATGGCATCCAGACAGAATCCTGGTGGATCCATTCTGCGGTTCTGGCACATTTTTGATAGAGGCAGCTATGATGGCTTGTCATATTGCACCAGGACTAAATCGTGAATTTACCTCTATGGATTGGGAAAATCTGATAGACAAAAACACCTGGAAGGACTGTCTGGACGAAGCGGCAGCAGATGTGAATACAGATGTGGAGTGCGATTTGCAGGGATTTGATATAGACCCTGAAATGGTAAAGATTGCCAGGTTGAACGCCAAGCAGGCAGGTGTGGATCATCTCATACATTTCCAAACAAGAGATGTAAAAGATTTGCGACACCCTAAAAAATACGGATTTATCCTTACAAATCCTCCTTATGGAGAGCGACTTGAGGACAAGACGGCACTGCCAGCTATATACAAAAAGCTGGGAGAGGCTTTTAAAAATCTGGACAGCTGGTCTATGTATGTGATTACCAGCTTCGAGGACGCACCAAAAGCTATAGGACGAAAGGCTGACAAAAATCGCAAAATATATAATGGAATGATAAAGACTTATTTTTATCAATTCCTGGGACCGAAGCCAAAGAAAAAGGACTAATATTAAATGAAATATTCCAAGAGATATGTGGTGTTTGTGCTGATGATTGCACTCACCCTCGTTTGGAAATTGAATAATTGGAACGATAGATATGCAGCAGTGGAGACTTTTAGAGGGGCACAGTTAAATGAGGACGTATTATATCCTCTCATGTCTAAAAATCTCAATGATGCCAATCTGCTAAAGATAGTTGTAAATGGTGAACAGTATGCTAATTCTTCATCCTTTGCCATGCTGGATGATTCTTTGAACCCTGTTGGTTCATTGGATTTTGTTAGAAATGTGCTCAAAGGTTCAGCATTTATGCAGGATGAGACTGGTGCTGTTGTGCAGATTACCAACGATATTTACGAATTTATTGATGGAAATTTAACTGCAACAGAAAATGGTGAGGATTACGAGCTGTTGATTGCACCATCATTTCACGTGGGCAAGCTGTTTATTGGCATTGAGGATTTATGCAATGCATTTGGCTATGACTACGAATTTGACCGTGTAACCTACACAGTAAATATCGATTTTGACAGAGCACCGGCTTTGCCTAAAAAATATGATTTAAGAGATGTGGGCAGAGTCAGCACTATCAGAAACCAGGGGTCTACAGCCACATGTTGGGCTTGTGCATCCCTTGAGGCACTGGAATCGTCACTTCTTCCAGCAAACAGCTATTTGTTTTCTGTGGATTCCATGATAAATGAAAACAGCTTTCAGTTAGAGGAATCTGTTGGTGGCAAATATACAATGGCACTTGCATACCTGCTGGCTTGGCAGGGGCCTGTGCTTGATGATGAAGTAGAGACAGCTGCAGAATATAAAGGAGTGCATTTGCAGGAAGCACATTTTTACGATTCGGAAAATCTGGATGAGATAAAAATGGCTGTGTACCAGTATGGTGGAGTGTCATCATCCATATATGCCAGTGTATCTTCTTCAAATCTGACCAGGTCAAACAGCTACAATCGTCTGACCAATTCCTATTGTTATCTGGGAAATTCCAAGCCAAATCATGACGTGGTAATCATTGGCTGGGATGACAATTATCAAGCTGACAATTTTGGAGAAGCTGTCCCGGGAAATGGAGCATTTATATGTCAAAACAGTTGGGGTACGGGATTTGGAGATGATGGAGTTTTTTACATTTCCTACTATGACTCCAATATTGGCAACCAGGCTGTTTCCTATGTGAATATAGATACAAATAACACCTATAGCTACATTTATCAAAGCGATTTGTGCGGCTGGGTAGGTCAGATTGGTTACAATAAGCAATGGGCATACGGTGCCAATACATTTGTGGCAGACAGTAACCAGCAGATTGAAGCTGCAGGCTTTTATGCTTTAGGAGAGAACACTAACTATCAAGTGTATTTTGTGTCAAACTATGAAAACACCAGCACTCTTTCAGAAAAAGAATTGGTGGCTTCAGGCACAGTTCAAAATAAAGGCTATTATACTGTAAAATTTAATGCTCCAAAGACTGTCAATGAAGGGGAAAGTTTTGCTATAGTATTGTATGTTAAAACACCAGATACAAAAAGACCTCTTGCTGTGGAGTATGCTTCTGATGAAATGACACAGGCTGTTGATTTATCTGATGGCAAAGGCTTCATCAGCAATAATGGTCTGGACTGGGAAAATGTGGAAGATGCAGTGGGAGCAAATTTGTGTATAAAAGCTTATGCGAATAATGTTGTGGAGGTATTTGATGTTGACACCAATGAGCAGGTGTTAAAGTAATAAACGAGAAATGGAACAAAAGGTAACATGCGCTTTTACAGCGGTTATACTGGCGGTAGCTATACTGATGAGCTGTATTCTGATTTATGTACCTAACATGCACATAATAGCATTGAAGCTGGAGGACAGTAAGCTCACAGGTGGAAGAATTTCTGTAATGGAAATGCTGGCAGCCAGTGCAGAAGAATTAAATGGCGAAGGGGAAAACACCAGACAATCTATCCTGAAGGGACACCAGATTAGATTGCTGCTGCCACAGAAAGTTACTGCTGATAATGTGAGTATTGAAAGCAACTACGTGGAAAAAACTACCGTAATTACAATAAATGGTATAGGCAAGGATTATTTTAGCAATTATCCTATGATGGGAGAGCCAGACAATATTTTGGCAATCACATATAACAGTGAGGATTTGGTTGGCGTGATAGAAGTCACCACTGACAAGGTGCTAGAGGTTCAAATGACCTCGGATGAAGAAGGAATCTATCTGGATTTTATCGAT
This sequence comes from uncultured Pseudobutyrivibrio sp., assembly GCA_946548305.1. Taxonomy (GTDB): domain Bacteria; phylum Bacillota; class Clostridia; order Lachnospirales; family Lachnospiraceae; genus Pseudobutyrivibrio. Next base: position 4,489 of record CAMNPQ010000075.1, on the reverse strand, counting down.
CCTCATGATATATACGATTATGTAGTGGTGGTGGATGCAGGACATGGTGGAAATGCTCCTGGAGCTGAAAAGCTGGGTGCTTTCGAAAAAGATATAAACTTGGAAATAGTGCTTAGACTCAAAGAATTATTTGACAAAAATGATAAAAATATCGGGGTTTATTACACACGCACCGATGATTCCAATCCATCCTTTGAAAATCGTGTTGGATTAGCTAATGATAGCAATGCAGATGTTTTTTTATCTGTTCATAATAATTCTACGGCATCAGGTCGCATGTCCTCTATAAGAGGCTCTGAGGTAATGTATGAAGGCGGTGACAGCACTGGGGAATCCAAAAAGCTCGCTTCGATGTGTCTGGATCATTTATTGACGGAATTGGGAAGTGTTTCCAAAGGCACAGTTGTGGGAGATGAGGTCTACATTATCAGGATGTCAGAGGTGCCTGTGGCTTTGGTTGAAGTGGGATTTATGACAAATCAACAGGAGTTGTCTGCACTTCAAAACAGTAACTACCAGAAAAAGGCGGCGCAGGCCATGTATGATGCGGTGCTGGAATATTTGGGATTGTAATAGCTATAAACGGAAAGGATTAGTATGACAAAGATTATTTTTGCAACGGGAAACGCCAACAAAATGCGAGAAATCCGAGAAATTCTTGGCGAGGATAAATATGATATTAAATCAATGAAGGAAGCTAATGTGGAATGCGACATCGTTGAAGACGGGGCTACATTTGAAGAAAATGCCCTGATTAAAGCCAGAGCAGTGGCAAAATTTGCAAGTGATGCAATAGTGTTAGCAGATGACAGTGGACTAGAGGTGGATGCATTAAATAAAGAGCCAGGCATTTATTCTGCCAGATATATGGGGGAGGACACCTCCTACGATATCAAAAACGCAAACATAATAGAGCGTTTGTCAAACGTGGAAGAAAAGGACAGAAGCGCACGATTCGTTTGTTCTGTTGCAGCAGTTTTTCCTGACAAAACAGAAGCTGTTGTGAGAGGAACTATAGAAGGCTACATTGGATATGAGCCAATGGGTGAAAATGGTTTTGGATATGACCCTATTTTTTATCTGTGGGATAAAAAGGTAAGTACTGCAAGCATTTCTCCAGAAGAAAAAAATGCAATAAGTCACAGAGGTCAAGCCCTTAGAATGATAAAGGATGAAATTTTAAAACATGAAGAAAATACTGGTTGTTAGTGATACCCATGGAAAAATGGAAAATCTTCGTGAGGTGATAAATATCGAAAAGCCAGATGTCATATATCATCTTGGAGATGGTCAGGGAGTGGAGGACAGGCTGTGGATGATGTCAGAAGCTCCAGTGGAATGTGTATGTGGAAATTGCGACTGGGGAACTAACCTGCCTAATGAACTGGTATTAGAGGTGGGAAAGCATGTGGTTTTGCTGACGCATGGGCATTTTTACGGCGTAAATTATGGATATGAAAAAATAATAGAGGCGGCTCATGCAAAAGGCTGCGACGTGGTTTTATACGGACATACTCATGTGCCTACTATTGACCATGTAGCAGATTTAATCATAGCGAACCCTGGTAGCATTGCATATCCAAGACAAAATAGTCGAGAACACACTTATATGACAATTTTGTTAGATAATGAAGGTGAGTTTAAAATGGATTTGCATTCATTAGAGGAATATGACAGAGCCTATGGAAATTAAAATTGTTTTACAAGGTGCAGTGCCACAAAAGGAATATGTGGTTTTATCAGATGAACCAATCAAATTTGTGGATGTAATGAAACAGTTGGGACTTAGCTTTTACCGTCCTTGTGGAGGAATGGGTAAGTGCATGAGCTGTGCCATAAAATTTGTGTATGGCATGCCGCAAATGACTTCCTTTGACGAAAGGGGTCTGGATTTTTCTGAGATGCGGGCAGGTATGAGACTGGGTTGCCACTGCGTCATTACAAGAGATTGCAAAATAGAAGTGCCAGCTGCTCTTACATCGGAAATCACTTCTGTGATAGCTGATGAGGTTGCAGAGGACGAGGACTTGAACAAAAGAGATATCGCAATAGCTGTTGATATTGGTTCTACCACTCTTGCCACTGCTATTGTGGATTTACACACAGGGAAAATTCTTAGACAGCGTAATTGCACCAATTCTCAAGGGACATATGGTGCTGATGTAATGAGCAGGATTAAGGCTGCCATGTCTGGTCACGCTGAGGAACTAAAAAATTGTGTGCGCCAGGATTTGTATAGCCTTGGCCAGGAATTGCTCGGGGAAGATTTCCTTATGAATAAAATTGTGTTTAGTGGCAACACAGTAATGACCCACCTCTTCTTGGGGTATACGGTGGATGGCCTTGCCAGATATCCATTTGTGCCTTATACACTTGACAGTGTGAGTTTTGTAAAAGGTGGTAAAAACATATTTTTCATGCCAAGCATCAGTGCTTTTGTAGGTGGGGATATAGTATCTGGACTGTACTATTTACGAAAGAAACTGCTGGAAACTGAAAATGCATCTGATAAATTTTTGCTTGTAGATTTAGGCACAAATGCAGAGCTTGTGCTGTTTGATGGAAAGACCTATTATTGCACATCTGCCTCTGCTGGTCCTGCTTTAGAGGGGGCAAGTTTAAAATGTGGGGTGGCATCAGTTAGAGGTGCTATCAACCATCTGAGCATAAACGGAGGCAAATGCACCTTCACTACCATAGGTGGTGAAAAAGCCATTGGCTTATGCGGCAGCGGAGTAATAGATTTAGTTCATGAGCTTCATAGAAATGGGTTGATAGATGATGGCGGACTTTTGATAGATAAATACGCCTCTAGGGGATACCCAGTGACAGAAAATGTGGTGATGACTGGAGAAGACATAGAACAGGTTCTTCTGGCAAAGTCGGCGATATTTTCTGCCATTCAGCTATTAGTGAAGGCTGCCAAAATCAATTATGATGAAATAGACCATTTGTATGTCTCTGGAGGATTGGGGGCAACAGTTGGTGTATGGGCTGCTTCAGGTATTGGACTATTCCCTCAAGAGCTGATAGACAAATTTGAGGCAGTGGGAAACACTTCACTCATAGGGGACATAAAATATATTATGGATCCTAAGCCTGAGCTTTTAGATGAAATAAAGGCAAATGCCAAGGTGGTTATACTAAATGATGAGCCAGAGTTCGAAAAGCTTTTTATTGAAAATCTGAGGCTTTAGGTTTTTGATTTTCTGATGAAAATCAAAAACCTGGGTTACAGATACTATAAAAAGGGCTTACTTAACATAATTTATAAGCAAACGGAATGTGTTTTCTGCACCCTTCTTGTGAGAACGCTCGTAGCCGTGGCTGGCGTAAACACCAGCACCTATGAGCCCGTGCTTCACATCATAGCCGGCTTTTAGTGCTGCATCAGCATCTGAACCATAATGAGGATATACATCCACTGCAAAATCGATATCGTTGGCCTTGGCAGTGTTGATTAGATTGGTAACAACATCATAGTTGTAAGGTCCAGCAGAATCCTTTGCACAGATGCTAACCTGAGTTTCCTTACAATCAAGTCCTTCGCCTATACATCCCATATCTACGGAAAGAATTTCGGTAACTCCAGCAGGAACAGTACCGCAAGCACCATGTCCTACCTCCTCGTATACGGTGATGTGGTGATAGATTTTCCTGTCTGTTGTAATATTGTTATCAGCAATGTATTTTGCCTGACCAAGAAGTATACCCACAGAAAGCTTGTCATCCAGGAAACGGCTCTTGATGTAGCCTGATTTAGTAACTCTTGTGCGAGGCTCAAAGGCAACAATATCGCCAATCATAATACCTAGCTTTTTTGTGTCATCAGCACTGGATACTTCTTCATCAATAACTACTTCCATACAGTTAAACTCTCTAGTTGTGGATGAGTAATCGTCGTTAACATGTATAGATGCGTTGTTAAGTTGAAGAGTGCCCTCGTAAATTTCACCATCACGGGTGTAGATTCGGCAGTTTTCTGACTCACCATTGTTAGGGTTAAATCCACCAAGAGGTGTGATTTCCAGATTGCCGTTATCCTTAATTTTGCTAACCATACCGCCAAGTGTATCCATGTGTGCCTCGATTAAAATTGCATCATCAGCGTTTCTTCCGCCTAAATCAACCAGCACACCGCCCTTTGTGGTAAGCTCTGGCTTAAAGCCCAGCTTTTCGTACTCAGCGATAAGGTGCTTGGCTGCATTTGCTGTAAAGCCAGTAGGGCTGTCAATTGCGAGAATGTCTTCTGTTTGTTTTACAATGTAATCTACATATTTTTCTGAATCCATGGTTGCCTCCTAAAAAAATAAAATCAATTGTGCAAAATTAGTTTACATTAACACTTTAATATGCTAAAGTATAACCAACTGAAAAAAGTTGGTGTATAAAGTGTTTTTAGGTACTAAAAAAAGCTGGTGACGGGAATTGAACCCGTGACCCCTTCCTTACCAAGGAAGTGCTCTACCTCTGAGCCACACCAGCTTGC
>CAMNPQ010000074.1 GCA_946548305.1 uncultured Pseudobutyrivibrio sp. | reverse complement strand
GTGACGATAAATTAAAGCATTAACAGGATATAGTGATGAAGAACATTAAAACAGCTATCAAGGAATTTCAAATTTTAAATTAGATTTAAAAACTGTGCGGGGTTTTTAAATAAAGTAGTACAAGAAAAGGAGTATAAAAAATTGGCAAAATATGTTGTTAAAAGAGTATTGCTGGCATTCGTTACAGTAATCATTATTAGTTTGATTACATTCTTCGCAATGAATGCTATTCCAGGCGGTCCTTTCAATAAAGAAAAGGCAGTCAATGAAGCTGTTATTAGACAGCTTGAGGCTAGATATAATTTGGATAAGCCTCTGTGGGAGCAGTATATAATTTATATGAAAAATATGGCACACGGCGATTTCGGTGTATCTCTTAAAAACGGTCGTGAGATTAAAGATATTTTCGCGGAGAGTTTTCCTATCTCAGCAAAGATTGGTTTAATTGCAGCATTCTTCGCAATCATCTTTGGAATTATCCTTGGATCAATTGCAGCACTTAAGAGAAATAAATGGCAGGATAGATTGATTATCTTCTTCATTACGATAATAACCTCCATGCCATCGTTCGTAGTAGCAACTATTTTGCTTTACGTATTTAGTGTAAAGCTTGGTGTGATACAAGCTTTCTCTGCTGGAGAAAACTTAGTATTCTTGCCAGTGCTTGCTCTTTGTTTATCTCCACTTGCATATATTACTCGACTTACAAAGACATCAATGCTTGATGCACTTGGACAGGATTACATCCGTACAGCAAAGGCAAAGGGTGTTTCATCGAGAAAAGTTATCTTCGTTCATGGTCTTAGAAATGCATTAATTCCAGTCATCACTTATGTAGGACCAATGGTTGCTGGAATTCTTACAGGATCAATGGTAGTAGAAGCAATCTTTAACCTTGGTGGACTTGGATCAAAGTTCGTAAGTGCCATCACAAACCGTGATTACACACTTATCATGGCAACTACCATCTTCCTTGCAACAGTAATGGTAATTGCAAACCTTATAACAGATATTGTTTATAAGATTGTTGACCCTCGTATTAAGCTTGACTAAGAATCAATTGAAAAGGAGTTATATTCGATGAAGGACAATTTTAAAAAGGCACCTTTTTCTGCACAGATTGACCTTAGCAAGTTTTCTATGCAGGATTTTGAAAAGGCAACAGATGAAGAAAAAAGACAGCAGGATGTTATGGGCGAATCTACAACATTCTTTAAGGATGGTATGAGACGTCTTAGAAGGAATCCTTTAGCAATGCTTGCTATTGGAATTCTTATAGCACTTATCATAGTTATTATTTTTGCACCACTTGTTATTCCTTACGGTTATGCAGATATCATGAAAGGTTCTGCAAACTTACATCCATTTGAATACAGTGCATCAGAGCTAAAACAAATAGCAAAAGGGGAAAGCGTATTCCCACACATCTTCGGTACAGATTCTCTTGGAAGAGATTATTTTATCCGTGTAATTTACGGAGCAAGAGTTTCACTTGTAGTTGGTATCTTTGCATCAATCCTTGTCTTAATGATTGGTATGCTTTACGGTTCTATATCAGGTTACCTTGGTGGACGAGTTGACCTTGTTATGATGAGAATTGTTGATATCATCTATTCTTTACCAGACATGTTGTTGATAATTCTTCTTGCAGTAGTTTTAAACGAAACACTTGGAAGTATTATCAAAGGAACTATTTTTGCAAAACTTGGAACAAATATGATTGCTTTGTTCATCGTATTTGGACTTTTATATTGGGTAGGTATGGCTCGTCTTATCAGAGGTCAGATTCTTACTATCAAGCAGAATGAATATGTTCTTGCTGCAAAATGTATCGGTACATCTACATCACGTACAATTTTGAAGCACATCTTACCAAACTGCTTATCAGTAATTATCATTACTACTGCCCTTCAGATTCCATCAGCTATCTTTACAGAGAGCTACCTTTCATTCGTAGGACTTGGTGTTTCTGCTCCAATGCCATCACTTGGTTCTCTTGCAAACGAAGCAAGAAGCGGTATGATGACATATCCAGAAAGACTTTTGTTCCCAGCATTTGCAATCTGCTTGATTGTACTTGCATTAAACTTACTTGGCGATGGTCTTCGTGACGCATTCGATCCAAAGTTGTCTAGATAAGAGGTGAAAAAGATGGAAGATTATAAGTACATTTTAGAGTTACAGGATCTACATACAACCTTTACTACAGACAACGGTGATGTAAGTGCTGTAAACGGAGTTAATTTTACACTTGAGCCAGGAAAGACTCTTGGTATTGTAGGTGAGTCTGGTTCTGGTAAATCAGTTACTGCATATTCTATAATGCAGATTCTTGCTGACAACGGAAGCATTTCCGGGGGCAAGGTTTTATACAAAGGCGAAAACATTGTAGATTGGGATGCTAAGCAGATGGCAGGTTTCCGTGGTAGATGCGTTTCTATCATTTTCCAGGATCCAATGACATCTCTTAACCCAGTATTCTCAATCGGTTATCAGTTAAAAGAAGCAATTCTTTTACATACAGACAAAACAAAGGAACAGGCAAACGAAAGAGCTAAGGAATTACTTAGCCTTGTAGGAATCAATGAGCCAGAAAAGCGTCTCAAGCAGTATCCACATGAGCTTTCAGGTGGTATGAGACAGCGTGTTATGATTGCCATGGCACTTGCTTGTGAGCCAGATATCCTTATTGCTGATGAGCCTACTACTGCCCTTGATGTTACAATCCAGGCACAGATTCTTGAGCTTATGCAAGATCTTCAAAAGAAGCTTGGTATGGCAATCATCATGGTAACTCATGATCTTGGTGTAATCGCATCTATGTGTGATGAGATCATCGTTATGTATGGTGGTCGTGTTTGTGAAAGAGGTACAGCAGATGATATCTTCTACTCTCCTTCACATGAATATACAAAGGGCTTACTCCGCTCTATTCCAACAAAATCAAACAGCAAAGAGAGATTAGTACCAATCGGTGGTACACCAATCAATCTTCTAAATATGCCAGAAGGATGTGCATTCTGTCCTCGTTGCGATGAAGCAATGAAGATTTGCTTAAAGGAAAAGCCAGAAGAAATCAGAGTTGGCGAAACACACATGGCATCATGTTGGATGAATATTAAGAATATGAAGCAGGAGGAAGTAGTAAATGAGTAGCGAGAATATTTTAGAAGTAAGCCACTTAAAGCAGTACTTCCCAGTAAAAAATGGATTTAGAACAGTTCCTCTTAAGGCTGTTGATGATATTTCATTTACAATCAAGCCAGGTGAGACACTTGGTCTTGTAGGTGAGTCAGGCTGTGGTAAGACAACTGTAGGACGTACTCTTTTACGTCTTTATCAGCCAACAAGCGGATGTATTGTTTTTGATGGCGATGTTCTTTATGATAGCGAGAAAAAAATTGATGTAAAAATGCAGCCATATCGTAAGCAGATGCAGATGGTATTCCAGGATCCATACTCTTCTCTTAACCCACGTATGACTGTAGAAGATATTATTGGTGAGCCACTTGATGTACATAAGCTTTACACATCAAAGGGTGAGCGTCATGACAAAATCATGGAGCTGATGGAGACAGTTGGACTTAATGCAGAGCATGCTACACGTTATGCTCACGAGTTCTCAGGCGGACAGCGTCAGAGAATCGGTATCGCAAGAGCCCTTGCTGTAGATCCAAAATTTATCGTTTGCGATGAGCCTGTATCTGCTCTTGATGTTTCAATTCAGGCACAGGTTGTAAATATGTTTGAGGACCTCCAAAAGCAAAGAGGTTTATCATACTTATTTATCGCTCACGATTTATTAGTAGTTCAGCATATTTCTGACAGAATTGCTGTTATGTACTTAGGTCACATGATGGAAATTGCTGATGCAGATGAGCTTATGGACAACCCAATTCATCCATATACTCAGTCACTTCTTTCAGCAGTGCCAATTCCAGATCCAAAGACAGCTAGAAAGAGCCAGAGAATTATCCTTGAGGGTGATGTTCCAAGTCCTCTTAAGATGCCTAGCGGATGTCCATTCAGAACAAGATGTCGATACGCTACAGAGCAGTGTGCATGTGAAATGCCTCCATTTACAGATAGAGGTAATGGTCATATGGTTGCTTGCTGGAACAAATAAGAGAAGGTATTGGTTTTAATTCCTATAGGGATTGAAATATAAAGAGATTAAAATTATAGGAGGGATAATATGAAGAAGAAATTAGTCTCATTAGTACTTGTTGCTGCTATGGCACTTTCAATGGTTGCATGTGGCAATAAGGCAGCATCTACTGAGAGCTCATCTACAGGTGAAGCACCAGCAGTTGCAACAACAAAGGAAGATAAGACAACACTTAACATTTGGATGTCTAGTGAGCCAGCTCACATTGATCCAGCTCTTAACTCATCAGTAGATGGTGGATGTCTTGCAGTTAACTCATTTGAAGGTTTGATGCGTTACAACGAAGCAGGCGAGCTTGAGCCAGCTTGCGCAGAGAGCTATGAGGTATCAGATGATGGACTTACATACACATTCACAATGCGTGATGGTTTAAAGTGGTCTAACGGTGATGATCTTGATGCAACAGATTTCGTTTACTCTTGGAAGCGTGCAGCTTCTCCAGAGGTTGCAGCTGATTACAGCTACCTTTGTGAAATCTTCCCAAGCTTCACATATGAAGAAGGTCTTGGTGATGATGTAGTTGCTTCTGAAGATGGTAAGACTCTTACAGTAACACTTGGAGCAGTTTGCCCATATTTCCTTGATTTATGTGCATTCCCATTCTTCTTCCCAGTTAACCAGGAAGCTGTAGAAGCTTCTATGTCTGATGGTGATCCAGTTGGTACATGGGCTAACGATGCAGGCGAAAACTTCGTATGTAACGGTGCTTATGTTCTTTCATCATGGAACCATGATTCAGATATGACATATGTAAAAAACGACAATTACTGGGATGCTGATTCAGTAACAGTAACAACACTTAACGTAATGCTTACAGCTGAAACAACAGCTGCTTACACAGCTTACACAACAGGAGATCTTGATTTCATCGATGATATTCCTGTAGAGGAAATGGAAACAGCTAAGACAAGCTCAGAGTATGTAGTACTTGATAACCTTGGTACATACTATGCATCATTCAACTACAACACAGATCTTTATGATGAGCTTGGTCTTGATGAGGAGCAGGCAAAGGTATTCCGTCATGCTATCGCTCTTTTAATTGACCGTCAGTATATCATTGACACAGTTGGTCAGAACAACCAGGAAGTTGCTACATCATTTGTTCCAGCTGGATGCTCAGATGGTAACGGTGGTGAGTTCAAGAACAAGGATTATTACTCAACAGATTACGAAGCAAACGTAGAAGAGGCTAAGTCACTTCTTGAGTCTATCGGTTTATATGATACAGCTTCAGATGCTCTTACACAGGATATTTCTTTAACATACCTTACAAACAACTCAGAAGGTAACGTAAAGATTGGTGAGTGTATCCAGGCTGACCTTGCAACAGTAGGAATCAACCTTTCTATCGATCAGGAAGAGTGGAACGTATTCCAGGAGACACGTAAGGCTGGTAAGTACGACTTTGCTCGTGAAGGTTGGATTATGGATTACAACGATCCTATCAACATGCTTGAAATGTACACAACATCTTCAGGAAACAACAACCCACAGTTCGGTAAGGATTCTAGCAAGGATCTTGATTGGGCTAAGTATGATCAGATGATTTCTGATATTCGTTCAGAGGCAGATCTTGCAGCACGTGCAGAGCTTATGCATGAGGCAGAGGATTACCTTATGGATACATGGTGCATCATCCCTATCTACTACTACAACGATCCATACATGATCAAGGATTATGTAGATGGTGTATATGGTACTGTAGAGGGAATGAAGTATTTCTATCACGCAACAATCAATTAAAATAAGCATAAATGCTTATTTTGATTGATTCACGGAACAGCTCCATTTCCGAAGGAAATATACAATAGCTGTTCCTTCCCGTTGATGTAAATCAACTAGGATCTATATGTGAAAAATTTTTGGGGAAATCGTGAAGATTTCCCCAAAATATTGTTGACAATGGTGCTTCACTCTAGTAGAATAACAGTTGCGTCGAACAAAATAAGTATTACCTACAACTTTGGAGAAGTACTCAAGAGGCCGAAGAGGCGCCCCTGCTAAGGGTGTAGGTCGGGCAACCGGCGCGAGGGTTCAAATCCCTCCTTCTCCGTGTTTTTATAAAAGCGGTAATTGAAAAATGTAAGCTTCGCTTACTAGAACGCTGCGAGATTTTCTTTGGAAATCTGCTCGCATTCATGTGGTGCCATAGCCAAGTGGTAAGGCAAAGGTCTGCAACACCTCTATCACCAGTTCAAATCTGGTTGGCACCTCTTTTAAATCCCTCGACCCTAGTAAATGGGGGCGAGGGATTTTTGTTTATAAAGAAAACTAACTAAAATACACTGCGAAAGGAGAAAAGACAATGACAGTTTATGACGAGTTAGTAGCTCGTGGCCTGATTGCCCAGGTAACAAACGAGGAAGAAATAAAAAAAATGATTAATGAGGGCAAGGCTACTTTTTATATTGGCTTTGACCCAACAGCAGATAGCTTACATGTAGGTCATTTCATGGCACTTTGCCTGATGAAGAGACTTCAAATGGCTGGTAATAAGCCAATAGCACTTTTAGGTGGCGGCACAGGTATGATTGGTGATCCATCTGGTCGTACTGATATGAGAAAGATGCTGACAAAAGAGGATATACAGCACAATATTGATTGCTTCAAAAAGCAGATGAGCCGTTTTATTGATTTTTCAGATGGAAAAGCTCTGATGGTAAACAATGCCGATTGGCTGCTAAATCTTAACTATGTTGAGCTACTTAGAGAAGTGGGAGCATGCTTTTCTGTTAATAACATGCTTCGTGCCGAATGCTATAAGCAACGTATGGAAAAGGGACTTTCATTCCTGGAATTTAATTATATGATTATGCAGTCTTATGATTTCTACAGATTGTTCCAGGATTATGGTTGCAATATGCAATTTGGTGGTGATGATCAGTGGTCAAATATGCTTGGTGGAACAGAGCTTATCAGAAGAAAGCTTGGTAAGGACGCTCACGCCATGACTATTACTCTTCTACTGAATTCTGAAGGTAAGAAAATGGGTAAGACAGTGGGTGGAGCTGTCTGGCTTGACCCTAACAAAACTTCACCATTTGAATTTTATCAATACTGGAGAAATGTTTCAGATGCAGATGTTCTTAAATGCTTGCGTATGCTTACATTTCTCCCACTTGAGCAGATTGATGAAATGGATAAATGGGAAGGAGCAAAGCTTAATGAGGCAAAAGATATCCTAGCCTATGAGCTTACAGAGCTTGTTCATGGAAAAGAAGAAGCTGAGAAAGCTAGAGAAGCATCAAAGGCTCTTTTTGCAGGTGGAGCAAATTCAGAGAATGTACCAAGCCATACATTATCTGATGAAGATTTTAAAGATGGTAAGGTAGATATACTTCAGATACTTGTTTCTTCTGGACTTACTACAAGCCGTGCAGAAGCAAGACGTGCAGTACAGCAAGGCGGTGTTTCAGTAAATGGTGAGAAAATATCTGATCCATTTACAGCATACGAAAAGAATGTATTTGCAGAGGAGTTTCTTCTTAAAAAGGGAAAGAAGTCATTCTGTAAGATTGAAGCATAGTAGCAACAATTTGTGCTAAGGCAGATGCCTTAGCACTTTTTAACAGGAAGGAACATCAAGATTATGGAAGCAATAATAGATTCTTCAAATATTTTTTATTTTGATTGGGAACTGGATTTATTGCACTGGTTTCAAAGCATACATAATTCATTATTAGACTGGATTGTACCAAAGATTACAATGCTTGGAGATGGGGGCATTTTTTGGATAATTGTTACTCTTCTGCTTTTAATATTACCCTTTAATCGAAAAATGGGTATACAGGCTGCAATATCATTAAGTGTCACATTCATTATCTGCAACTTGATTTTAAAACCTGGTATTATGAGATGCAGACCCTGCTGGCTTGAACCAGAAATACAAATGATTGTGGAGATACCTCATGATTTTTCATTTCCATCAGGGCATTCCAATGCAAGTTTTGCCGTAGCAACTGCTATATTTACAAGAAATAAAAAAATTGGAATACCAGCGGTTATACTGGCTGCATTAATTGCTATCAGTCGTCTCTATCTATTTGTACACTGGCCAACAGATGTAATAGCAGGTTCCCTTATTGGTATTTGTGGAGGAATAGTTAGTTATTTTATTGTAGAATTTTTATATAAAAGGTTTAAGAAAAAATAGAAATAAACTTTTCGTTGACAAAAATAATAATATTTTAGTATATTGTATACATCTCGTGAGGGAGTAGCTAGCGCAATGACAGATTTGTGTTGTTTGTCAACAGACTCGGTTTTAAACCTGGCAAACATTAAATAGTGAGACTCACGTGTAGCCATAGATTTGGTTACACGTGGGTCTTTTTTGTTATATCAGCCCTCACAAAAAAGGAGTTTAATATGAGTGTAGTAGACGTATTTTTATTCGGTGTAGGTCTATCTATGGATGCATTTGCTGTAGCTATCTGCAAAGGACTGGCAATGAAGCAGGTAAATAAAAAGCAAATGTTTATGATAGCACTATTCTTCGGTGGTTTTCAGGCATTGATGCCACTGATTGGTTTCATTTTGGGAAGCGCATTTGCTGATATGATTTCAGCCTATGACCATTGGATAGCCTTCGTGCTTCTGTTGTATATAGGTGGCAAAATGGCTATTGAGGCAATCAAAGAATGGAAGGATGAGGATAAGGTGGAAAACATGGATCCACCACTTGATTTAAAGGAGCTTACACTTCTTGCAATTGCCACAAGTATTGATGCATTAGCCTGTGGTGTTACTTTCTCATTCTACGAAGGATTTAACATACTTCGTGCAATCTTAATTATTGGTTTAACAACATTTGCTATTTCAGCAGGTGGTGTTTATGTGGGAAATATTTTTGGTAATAAGTTCAAGGCAAAGGCCCAGTTATTAGGCGGAATTATCCTAATTTTTCTGGGCGTGAAAATCTTGCTTGAGCATTTATATGGAATATCATTTGGGTTTTAAAGGAGAATAAGATGACATTTTTTAGCACAATACCAGGAGCTTTGATTCTCTTGGTAGTAGGATTTGTATTTTTGATTAAGGGGGCAGATTTCTTCGTTGAAGGTGCATCTGCAGTAGCAAAAAAGCTTCATGTTCCAGCACTTGTAATTGGTATGACAATCGTTGCAATGGGAACATCTCTTCCAGAGCTTTCAGTTTCAGTAACTGCATCACTTGCTGGAAGTAATCAGCTTGCTATTGGAAATGTAATAGGTTCAAACATTTTTAACCTTATGGTAGTTCTTGGTAGCTGTGCACTCTTCTCTGCACTCGAGGTTAGCGATGATACTATAAAAAAGGATTTTCCATTTTCAATTATATGTACCCTAGCTTTAATGGTAATGGGAATCATTGGAAAATCCGTAGGCCATATGGATGGATTTATTCTTTTGGTAATGTTTATTGTCTTTTTAATATCTATGCTTAAACAGGCTCAGAAATCAAGAAGCAATGCTGATGAAACAGAAGAAACAGTTAGTTTGCCAATATGGCTATGTATTGTATACATAGTAGGTGGTGCGGCAGCTATAAAGTTTGGTGGAGATTGGGTTGTTAGCTCATGTACAACTTTGGCTTTAAAAATTGGAATGTCAGAAACATTAGTTGGTTTGACCATTGTTGCTCTTGGAACATCTCTTCCTGAACTTGTAACATCAATTGTAGCAGCTAGGAAAAATGAACTTGATATGGCAATAGGAAATGTGGTTGGCTCTAACATCTTTAATATTTTATTAATTTTAGGTGTAGCAGGTGCAATCTCTCCTATGACTTACCTTTCAGTAAACGCTATAGATTCATTGATTCTTGTGGTATTTTCAGCAATTGTATTCTTAATGTGCTTTAAGAAAAAAAATCTAAATAAAGTTAATGGTGTAATAATGTTGCTGTTATATGTAGCTTATTTGGCTTACATAATTGCAAGAGATGGTGGAATCTAATAGATAGTCTCTAAAAATGCAAAAAAGTGGTAAAACGTGGCCTATTGTGTTAAAATTTAAAGGTTTAAAGGGTTATTACTTTATTTAAGGAGAAGTTTTATTATGGGTTTATTAGATGAGCTTTCAGATAGCATTGCAAATACTACCAGAGATATTGGTAAAATGGCTCAGAATGCAGGTGATATGACTAAACTTTCCTATGACAAAAAAGTCAAGGAGGGAGAGCTTTTAAAGCTTTATGAGAAGCTTGGAAAAAAATATTATGACGAGCATAAAAATGAAGATTTAGAAGAGATAAAAGAAATTACCGCCTGTAAACTTAGAATAAAAGAGATATCTGATGACATCATGCTGTTAAAGGGAGGAAGTGCATGCCCTAATTGTGGTGCCCTTGTAAAAACAGGTTCCATGTATTGCAGTGCATGCGGAGAAAAAATAGAAGATATTTTTGAAGAGTAGGAGTAAAAAATGGGTAACAAAGGCAATTATTACATTACTACAGCTATCGCTTACACATCAGGTAAGCCACATATTGGAAATACTTACGAAATCGTTCTTGCAGATGCTATTGCACGTTTTCGTCGTCAGGAGGGATATGATGTATTCTTCCAGACAGGAACAGATGAGCATGGTCAGAAAATTGAGCTTAAGGCTGAGGAAGCTGGCATTACTCCAAAGGAATTTGTTGATAATGTATCAGGTCAGGTTAGAAGCATTTGGGATTTGATGAATACATCTTATGATAAGTTCATTCGTACAACTGATGAAGATCATGAGAAGCAGGTTAAGAAAATCTTCAAGAAGCTTTATGATAAGGGCGATATTTATAAGAGCTCTTATGAGGGACTTTACTGCACACCATGTGAGTCTTTCTGGACAGAGTCACAGCTTGTAGATGGTAAGTGTCCGGACTGTGGCCGTGAGGTTCAGCCAGCTAAGGAAGAAGCATACTTCTTCAAGATGAGCAAATATGCTGATAGGCTTATTGAATATATTAATACTCACCCAGAGTTTATCCAGCCTGTATCTAGAAAGAATGAAATGATGAACAACTTCCTTCTTCCAGGATTACAGGATCTTTGCGTCAGCCGTACTTCATTTACATGGGGTATACCAGTTGATTTTGATCCAAAGCACGTAGTATATGTATGGCTTGATGCCCTTACAAACTATATTACTGGTATTGGTT
>CAMNPQ010000073.1 GCA_946548305.1 uncultured Pseudobutyrivibrio sp. | reverse complement strand
AAACCTCGCCTGCCTTTTCAAGTACGCCTTCCTTCTTCTGCTGAATAGGAATAACTATTACCTGTGTAGGTGCGATACGTGGTGGAAGAACAAGACCTGAATCATCACCATGTACCATAATGATAGCACCGATAAGACGTGTGGTCATGCCCCATGATGTCTGGTGAACATACTGAAGCTGATTGTTCTTATCAGAATACTGAATATTAAATGGCTTAGAGAAGTTGGTACCAAAATTGTGTGAAGTACCAGACTGTAAAGCCTTACCATCATGCATAAGTGCCTCGATTGTGTAAGTAGCCTCAGCACCTGCAAACTTCTCCTTGTCAGTCTTTTGTCCACGAACTACAGGCATTGCAAGAACTTCCTCGCAAAAATCTGCATATAAGTTAAGCATCTGTACTGTACGTGCCTCTGCCTCCTCAGCTGTAGCGTGTGCTGTGTGACCCTCCTGCCACAAGAACTCACGTGAACGAAGGAATGGACGTGTCTCCTTCTCCCAACGAACTACTGAACACCACTGGTTGTAAACCTTTGGTAAATCTCTGTGAGAGTGGATAATATCCTTATAGAAATCACAGAAAAGAGTCTCTGAAGTAGGACGAACGCAAAGACGCTCCTGAAGGGGGTTAAGACCACCATGTGTAACCCAAGCTACCTCTGGTGCAAATCCCTCAACATGATCCTTCTCAACTTGAAGAAGACTCTCAGGAATGAACATGGGCATATACACATTCTGAACCCCTGTCTCTTTGAATCTTCTGTCTAACTCCTGCTGGATATTTTCCCAGATAGCATAGCCATCGGGCTTGATAATCATGCATCCCTTTACTGATGAGTATGCAATCAAATCTGCCTTAACAACAACATCGGTATACCATTGTGCGAAATCCTCTGACATAGAGGTAATCGCTTCTACCAGCTTTTTTTCCTGTGCCATTTTAATCTCCTTATCTATTTTCAAAATATGCTAAATATAGTTAGCTAACCCATTTTAATACAAATAACAAAACAAGTCCACCCCTATAAACAAAGGGTGGACTCAATAAAAAAGCAATTATAAGTATATTTCCTCAAAGCGTTTCACTGGCAATGGCTTGTCAAAATAGTAGCCCTGCAGGTAATCCGCCCCTGTGCCAGACAGATAGCTAACCTGCTCTTCTGTCTCAACACCTTCCACGATAACCATCATATCAAGGGCTTTCGCCAGACTAACGATTGTGTTTATAATCTTTCGTCCCTTACCTATATTTTTATCCATTGATAAAAATGCCATATCCATTTTCAGAATATCAGCAGGAACTTCTTTTAACATGTTTAGAGATGAATATCCGCTTCCAAAATCATCAATCTCTATTAAAAATCCATATTCTTTTAGAGAATTGATAATGTCCAGCTGACGTTCTTTTTCTGTCATAAATACGGTCTCAGTGATTTCCAGCTTTAGTCGATATGGTGCAATCTTGTATTTTTCCACAAGCCCTACCAGTGTGTCATACAAATCCACATAGTAGAAATCCTTGACAGAAATGTTTACTGATATGGACAGTTCATCATAGCCTATTGAAGACCAATATGCCAGTCTCCTAGCTGCCTGCTCCCATATGTACAAATCCAGTTTGTAAATATAACCTGTCTTCTCAAGAAGCGGTATGAAGGAGCTTGGAGAAATAATGCCCCTGTCTGGATGAACCCATCTAACCAAAGCTTCCGCTATCACCAGTCGCTTGTCCATATTCACAACAGGCTGTAAAAACATGGCAAACTGACCAGATGATAATGCTTCCTCAAATTCACCTATGATTTTCTGCTCTGTCATGTACTCATGGCGAAGCATATCACCATAGTATGCAATGGAATTTTTAAAGCTGCTTTTTATGGACTCTATGGCAAGGAATGCACCATCAACCATGGAAATAACCGGGGCTTCCCTGTCATAAATATCATATACACCAGCGAGGATTACCATCCTATACTGAGCGTTGTTGATGAAATTGCTGACCTGATTCATCCCTGTCATAAACAGCTCTTCAGTGTATCTGGTTTTGGGCATCAGTACTGCAAATCTGTCTGCTTCAAGACGGGCAAATGTAGAACCTGGCTTTTGCTTTTCTCTAATAGTGTCTGCACATTTTATAAGCAGGGCATCTGCAGTTTCCTGCCCAAACATGTCATTGATTAGCTTAAAGCCTTTGATATTGCAGCATACCATGACATATTCAACCATTGGATTTTCATCCAAAACACGCCTTACCTCTTCGAAAAAAGCATCCCTGTTTAAAGCACCAGTTAAGTTGTCATGACTGCTTCGATACTTTTCTTCCTCATAGGCGATGTAGTCTCCAGTCACATCATAGAAGGACAGATAGCATCCACAATAATAGCCTTTTTTATCATATATTTTGTTAAAGTGAGCATCAAATCTATACTCATCTCCATTTATATTGTAGATGTCATTCCAGCTTTTATTGGGGATGGCATTGGTTTCTTTGCCCTCTTTCCATTTTCTAAATCTGTCCTCTAATATACGCTTGTCACCACTTTGGCAAAACATCCTGTTTGCAAACTGATTGGAATAAATACAGGTGTCATTTTCATCATAGGATATAAGGGCACATTCCATTCGCTCTGTAATGGTAGTGAGCATATATTCCACAAATGTTTTAGGGTTGTAAAGCAGAGAATAATAGCCCACAAATATGGCAGCAATAGCATAGAAGCAGATGGAAACATCCATTCTAAAATCAAAGAACAGATACAATATATTAAGGGCAATTATGCCTAAAAACATGACAAGTATTGCCAAATACCTGTTTCTGTGAAAGCCACTGGTTTGAATGGTCTTTTTTGCAAAAATCACCACAATAAGAGCCACAATGATATAGCAATAGCTCAAATGAACAAAGTAATAATCGTTTATTCTAAAGCCATAGAACCATTCGTCAGGATTAATATACCTGGGCTCAAGAAAAAAAGCGTGATGCCATTTAATGTTTCCAATCAGGCTGATATTATCAAACACTGCAATGGCAGTAGTGATAAGAGGTGCCGAATAATTATCAAGCCATATTCTTGTGTACTGCCTTGCATAAAACAAGAAGCTAATCAGTATCCAATCTATTCCGCAGAAATATATGATATAGCCTATTTCTGAATATTTGATATCCTTCGTGTTTATGGCAAAGGTATATGCCAAAATAGATATAACAGCCACTGCAAATAATTGAATAATGGCGATTCCCAATTTACTTTTTTTAATTGTATGTTTTGTAGCAATATATACTGCACAGGCTAGTAGTACAAATGCTGTGAGCATAAAAACTAGTGCATATAGCTTAATCAAATGTCTTCCCCCGTCATATTTAGCCAGCTATTTTACTGTCAGCGAAATCTTCGCCCTTTGGTCTGATGTCAAATCCCATTCTCTCTCCTGTAACAGGATGATTGAAGCCAATGTAGTATGAGCATAATGCAAGGCTATGACCAGTAGAGACACCGCCGTATTTCACGTCTCCCAAAATAGGAGCTGTGCGACTTGCAAGCTGTGCTCTGATTTGATGATGTCTTCCTGTGTATAAATCAATATCCAGCAGCTTTCTGTCATCCCACTGTTCTACAACTCTGTATCTAAGTATTGCCTTTTTCGCTCTAGGATCTGTGTCCTTTACAACTTTAGATAGATTTGTTCTGTTGTCCTTTACCAAATAGTCCGTCAATTCTCCTTCGTCAGGAAATGACTCTCTGTTGATAATGGCATAATATTTTTTTCTGAAGGTATGCTCTGTAATCTGCTTTGTGAGTTTGTTTGCAGCCTCAGATGTCTTAGCAAAAACCATAATTCCTTCAACGGGCTGGTCTAGTCTGTGTACAACACGGGCTGTAGGAGGCTCGTTCTTCTCCGAAAGATAATTATTAACCTCGCTAAGCATATCCTTCTCTCCGATGTTTTTTGTCTGAGTAGCAATGCCTGCTGGTTTGTAGCAAACAACTATGCTGTCATCCTCAAAAATAATATCCATGTGTAACCCTCCCCAAAAATTTTGTTATTAAGATTATATCACACTTTAAACCTGTAGCCGACACCCCAAATTGTTTCGATGTACTGAGGTTTAGATGTGTTTAATTCTATTTTTTCTCGAATCTTGTTTACATGCACTGTTACTGTGGAGATATCTCCGATAGATTCCTCTCCCCATAGAGTCTCAAAAAGCTGCTCCTTGGAGTAGATTACGTTAGGATTCTCTGCAAGGAATGTAAGCAAGTCGAATTCCTTGGCTGTGAAAATCTTTTCCTCTCCGTTAATCCATACGCGGCGGCTGGCTTTGTCTATCCTGAGACCTCTTATGCTGATTTCATTTTTCTTGATAGCTGGAGACTGAACCAGTCTTTCATATCTGGCAAGGTGTGCCTTTACACGGGCAACAAGCTCGCTAGGTGAAAATGGCTTTGTGATGTAATCGTCTGCACCAAGACCAAGACCTCTGATTTTATCAATTTCTTCCTTCTTGGCTGTAACCATAAGAATTGGCACATTTTTAACCTCACGGATGCGCTTGCACAGCTCAAAGCCGTCTATTCCTGGAAGCATTAAATCCAGGATGTACATATCGTAGTTTCCTGCCAAAGCCTTCTGCAAGCCCTTTTCGCCGTCTGCTTCTATATCTACTTCAAAGTTAGAAAGCTCCAGATAGTCCTTTTCAAGTTCTGCAATTGCTTCCTCGTCTTCAATGATTAATATTCTACTCATTTCTAGCCTCCTCTTTTTCTATATATTTTCTGATTACGAAGTACATGGTGGTGCCTTCGTTTTCCTTGCTGGTAACCCAAATCTTACCGCCATGGTCCTCTATGATTTTCTTAACAATAGAAAGACCTATACCGCTGCCACCTGCTGCAGAATTACGGGAAGTGTCAGCGCGGTAGAATCTATCAAAAACATATGGCAGGTCATGGGTTGCAATGCCCTTACCATTATCTGAAATCTCTATCTGAACAAAATCTCCAACATCCTTAAGCACTATGCCAACCCTAGATGCCACATCAGCTCTCATGTATTTGACAGAATTGCTGACGATGTTGTGGATAATACGCCCCAGCTGCTCTGGGTCTGCAATAATAAGCACATCAGGGTCAACAAAATTAGCATAATCAAGCCTTATGTGCTGATTTTCCAAATCCATGCCCAACTCTTCGATGCAATCCTCGAAATATGCATGCAGGTTAAGCTTTTGGAAATTATATGGAATCTTGTTAGTATCAATATTTGAGTACAGTGTAAGCTCGTTGATGAGTGTGTTCATCTCACCAGCCTTGTTATAGATGGTTCGGATGTATTTTTCCTGTTTTTCTGGTGTGTCCGCCACACCGTCAAGCATACCTTCTGCATAGCCCTTTATGGCTGTGATTGGAGTCTTAAGGTCATGGGCGATGTTTGAAATCAATGCCCTCTGCTCCGCCTCATCCTCCAGCCTATCCTTGGCGTTATTCTTAAGACGGATTCGCATATCCTCAAATGCATTGCAAAGCTCGCTCATTTCATCCTTGCCAGTGGATGCCACGCTAAAATCAAGGTTGCCTTCTTTTACATTGTTGGCTGCTATCTTTAGCATCTTTAGCTGAGGGGCAATACCCCTGTAAATCCACACAACCATGATAATTGCAGTAAGCATCAATATAACAAACTCCGCCACACAGAAATTCAACACCAGCTGGTCGAACTTTCCTGCCTCATCCATGTAGTTTTTCACTGAATGGATGATTTCGTTTGTAAGTATTTGTTCCTCGGTAGCTTCCTTTACGATGCCCTTTAATCCAAACATAAGAGAACTAAAGATAGCTACGGGGACTATTGTGATTATTAGGAATGAAATTATTAGTCGATTTTTTAGCTTCATGTTATACCCTCATCAGTCAGCTGCGCTGACAGCTTCCCCCAAAGGGGGAAGCCTGTTAAAAAAAGCAGCCACGCTATGTGACTGCTTTTATTATAGCATATTGATATTTTTAAAGATATTTCTTTAATGCATCCACTTTATCTGTGTGCTCCCAAGGTAAATCAACATCTGTACGACCGAAGTGACCATAAGCTGCTGTTGGGCGGTAGATTGGACGACGAAGGTCGAGCATCTTGATGATTCCTGCTGGACGAAGATCGAAGTTCTCGCGAACGATTTCGATGATTTTCTCATCTGAAAGCTTTCCTGTGCCGAATGTGTCTACCATGATAGATGTAGGCTCTGCAACGCCGATAGCGTATGAAAGCTGAATCTCGCATTTGTCAGCAAGACCTGCTGCAACGATGTTCTTTGCAACGTAGCGTGCTGCATAAGCTGCTGAGCGGTCTACCTTAGTGCAATCCTTCCCTGAGAATGCACCGCCGCCGTGGCGAGCCATACCACCGTAAGTGTCAACGATGATTTTGCGACCTGTAAGACCTGCATCACCGTGTGGACCACCGATAACGAAACGGCCTGTTGGGTTGATGAAAAACTTTGTCTTGTCATCAATGAGCTCCTTAGGAAGTACCGGATCGAATACGTATTTCTTGATGTCTGCGTGAATCTGTTCCTGAGTAACATCTTCATCATGCTGAGTAGATAAAACTACAGCTTCAAGTCTAACTGGCTTGCCAGCCTCGTCATACTCTACAGATACCTGTGTTTTGCCGTCTGGGCGAAGATAGCTAAGTGTGCCATCCTTGCGGACATTGGTAAGCTGAAGAGCAAGTCTATGAGCAAGAGAAATAGGATAAGGCATGAGTTCTTCTGTTTCGTTAGTAGCGTAACCGAACATCATACCCTGGTCACCAGCGCCTGTATCCAGGTCATCTGTAAGTGAGCCTTCCTTTGCCTCAAGAGCCTTGTCAACACCCATAGCAATGTCAGCGGATTGTTGATCAAGAGCGACCATAACAGCGCAAGAGTTTCCATCGATGCCTTTCTTTCCATCGTCATAACCGATTTCAAGAAGAGTCTTGCGAACAATAGCAGGAACGTCAAGCTGTGCCTTTGTTGTGATTTCTCCTGTTACAAGAACAAATCCTGTACAAGAAGCAGTCTCACAAGCTACACGGCTCATTGGATCAGCTGCCATACAAGCATCAAGGATGGCATCAGATACGGCATCACATACCTTATCTGGATGACCTTCTGTTACTGACTCTGAAGTAAAAAGTAACTTTTCCATTTTTTGACTCTCTTTCTAAATAATTGTTAGTTTCCTAAGCTAATCTAGTATATCGTTATATTGTCATAACTACAATATACATCTTATTTTTTTTGTTTCAATGGGGAACATAAGTTCTTGATTTTCATCAGAAAATCAAGAACTGTAGCTTGACCAATATTTTCTGAAAGAAAATGTTGCTTGGCGAAGCCAAGTTCTTGTGGGCTTTTTCCTTAAGTAGCCCACAAGAAGTCATAGTTTTTTCAGAATTAAATGATTGCTTGCTTACATTTTTCTGTTAAAATCTAGTTATAAGAAACATTACGAATATTTTGGATATAAGGAACTAACACATGACTAAACTACCTGTAGACAAATTAACTGCTGGAATGGTTATTGCTGAACCTATAATGACAAAGAGAGGTCAGACTATCTCTAAGGCAGGGGAGACTCTAACCCACCAGTTAATTGCAAAACTAACTTTTTACAAAATTGAATCCGTTGCCGTAGACATTCCTGAGCCAGAGCCTGAGCCAGAACCTGCGCCAGAGCCAGTAAAGGAAAAGCCTCAGGTCAGTGATCAGATTTCCTACAGCCAGCGTTTGAAGGCATCACCTAAATTCCAAAAATTTCAGTCGGACTATGCCCTGAATATCGGATATCTTAAAGAAAATTTTGAAGCAATAATAGCTGGTGGCGGTGCTGAATGTTCTGATTTAATGCTGGAAAACTGTGAGGAATTGTTCAAATCAAAAACCACCCTTGAGCTTTTTGATATGCTTGCTAACATGAGAAATCTGGAGGATCCAATTTACTCACACTCCCTGAATGTTGCTTTGATTTCCAGAGCAATCGGAAAATGGCTTCATTTTACAAGTGAAGATTTGAATGTCCTTACTCTTGCAGGTCTTCTTCACGATATCGGCAAGACTCAGATACCAGAAGACATTTTGAATAAGCCTAGCAGATATACAGATGAAGAATTTGAATTGATGAAGTCTCATCCACTTTTAGGCAAAAAAATTCTCAATAATAAAGGCTTTGATTCCAGAATTTTAGCTGCCACTTTGCAGCACCACGAAAGAAGTGATGGAAGCGGATATCCTCGTGGACTTCTAGAGGATGAGATGGATGATTTTTCATGTATCATTGCCATTGCTGATGTGTATGATGCGATGACCAGTGCCAGAGCCCATCGTGACCCACTGTGCTCATTCCAGGTTATCAATGAATTTGAAAAGGATGGACTAAACAAATACCACACTAAATTTGTCCTCACTTTCCTGGAGCATATTGCGAACCTGTACAATAACAGTCGTGTCATTTTGAATAACGCAAAAACAGGTCGCGTGGTTTACATTAATAAAAGCAACCTTTCACGACCTGTTATCCAAATGGACAGTGGCGAAATTATGAATCTTGCTGATGGGGCAAATAAAGAATTATTTATAAAAGCTATTCTATAAATGCCTCTTTGATTCTATCCTTTAAGCCTGAATATCTTTTAGCTTGAGAGGTATTGTCAATCATAGAATAAAATACATCTGCGTCACCTACCATGGTGACGCATTTTTTTGCCCTGGTAATTGCTGTATATAAAATATTTCTATTCATAAGCATTTTGGGTCCATCCATAATGGGCATTACCACAGCGGGGTATTCAGAGCCCTGGGATTTATGGATAGTAATGGCATAAGCAAGCTCCAGCTCATCTAGATTGGCAAAGGGGTAAGTCACCTTTCTGCCTTCTTCGTATTCAACTGTCAAAGTTTTCGCCCAATCATTTATGCTTTTGATTATTCCAACATCACCATTGAACACCCCAACTCCTTTTTCAATTGTGATATTGTAGCCTCCAGTGACTTCCCATTCAAGCTGATAGTCATTTTTTATCTGCATGACTTTGTCACCTTCTCTAAAAATTCTGGTGTCTCCACTCCATTCATTTTTTCCTGGAGCGGCTGGATTGAGGAAATTCTGGAGTATTCCATTGAGCCTTTCCACACCAATCAAGCCTTTTCTAGTGGGAGTCAGAACCTGTATTTCACTGATTTTTGCATCCACATATTTAGGCATTTTATCTCTTACCAAGGTGAGAATAACGCTAATTATAGCATCAGCATTATCACGCTTTAAGAAGAAGAAATCCCTGGATTTATTGTCTATAGTAACATGCTCTCCCTTGTGGATTTTGTGGGCATTCATTACTATATCGCTTTCTTTTGCCTGACGGAAAATCTTTTCAAGTGTCACTGATGAAAAATATCCCGATGCCAGCATGTCCTTCAACACATTTCCTGGACCAACACTTGGAAGCTGGTGCTCATCACCAACTATGATTAATCTGGTACCCGGGGATATTGCTTTAAGTAATGCATACATCAAGGAGATATCCACCATGGACATTTCATCAATGATGATTACGTCACACTCTAAAGGATTGTCCTGATTTCTGTCAAATCTACCGAAGGAAGCGTTGTCATCATCACTGATATTGCCTGTCACCTCTAGCATTCTATGGATGGTTCTAGCCTCGTAGCCAGTGGCCTCGCTCATTCTTTTGGCTGCTCGTCCAGTTGGCGCTGCAAGAAAAATGTTGTAGCCCTGCTCTTCAAACAGCTTAATCATGGTAGTGATAGTGGTGGTCTTTCCAGTGCCAGGTCCACCGGTTAATATGAACAAGCCCTTTTTAGCTGCTGCAAGCACAGCCTCCTTTTGCAAATCATCCAATTCCAGGCTTTCATCCAGCTCAATTCGGCGAATTGTTTTTTTCAAATCCTCTTCGTCAGTTTTATAAGTAACATTTAATTCCTTGAGCATGCCTGCAATGGATTCTTCCATTCTATAAAAAGACTTTAAGTATACCTGACTTGTGCCTTCTGCATCTTTTTTTATAATGATTTTGCCATCCATTGCCAGGTTCATGATTTGTGCATCTATTGACTGTATATCTACCTTCAACAAATCCTTGGACATTTCATTTAAGGTGTCCACAGGTAAATAGGTGTGCCCCATTCCAGTAGCCTGACTTAGCACATACTGGATTCCGCCTTTTATTCGAAATTCCGAATCCACCTTTATTCCCACCTGACTTGCAATTTCATCTGCTGTCTTAAAGCCAATGCCAGAGATTTCATCTGCTAATTTATAAGGATTGGTATTTAAAATGTTATAAATCTCATTTCCGAATCTATTGTATATACGAATTGCCTTATTGCCATGCAATCCATATTTATCCAAAAAAATAATGGCATTTCGGATGTCCTTTGCACCTACAATCTGATCCGAAATCTCCATTGCTTTTCCGATGGAAATACCTTTTACTTCCGCCAGTCTCTCAGGCTCATCCTCTATGATTCTAAAGGTGTCCGCTCCAAATTTTTTGACTATCCTGGCAGCCAGCTTTTGCCCCACACCTTTTATGGCACCTGAGCCCAAATATCTTTCCATGGATATTTCATCTGCTGGTGCTTCTACTTCATAGCTTGTGACTTTGAACTGCCTGCCATAGGTGGGATGATCCACAATATTGCCAGATAGTCTCAGATTTTCACCCTCTCCCACAACTGGGAATATCCCTGTGCAAGTGATTAGCTCTTCATCTGCCACAAAGTCTAAAACTGTGTATCCGTTATCGGCATTTCTAAATATTATATTTTCCACATAACCTGTTAATTCTTCCATAGGTTATATGATAACATAAAAAGTCGCCATGTTACACATGACGACTTAAATAAAACTTTATATAAAATACTAAGCTTGAACAGCTGTGACTGTTGAGCTATTCATTTGTGCTATGTCCTCAGAAACCTGAGCAGTGTCAATGCCTGCGTTGTCTGTTGGCACAGTAGCTGTAGCTGTTATTCCATAATTTCGCATTATCTGATCCACAAAATCTTCAGTAACATCTCCACCTATCTGATCCACAAGCTGAGATGCGATTTCTGAAATAGCAGAATCCATATACAAATCTTTGTACATGGAAATATTGCTGTTTTCCTCGTCTTCACTTGTGAAGGTGTCCTTCATTTCCTTGATTACCTGCTCCATCATATAGGTTTCGAAATCTTTAACCGCACCTTCGATTTCTTCCTTTGTTGATGTAGAAGATATTCCACTGATTGAGCTACTGGCTGATTCTGCCAATGCTGTTGCTTGATTTGCGTATTGCGTTTGCAAATACGTGTT
This sequence comes from uncultured Pseudobutyrivibrio sp., assembly GCA_946548305.1. GTDB lineage: Bacteria > Bacillota > Clostridia > Lachnospirales > Lachnospiraceae > Pseudobutyrivibrio. The sequence continues at coordinate 34 of CAMNPQ010000073.1, read as the reverse complement.
CATACTCATTGCATCCATTTTCATATCCCCCTGT
>CAMNPQ010000072.1 GCA_946548305.1 uncultured Pseudobutyrivibrio sp. | reverse complement strand
GGCTCCACCTGGCATGGACCCAAATGCTATGGCAGGACAAATGCCACAAGGCCAGCCTATGATGATGCCACAGTACATGTATCCACCACAGCAGCAGGTAAATGTACAGCCTGCACAGTTTACTCCATTTGGACCAGGCTTTGCAGCCCAGTTCCCACAGGAGAATATAGACTTAATTCTTGACGTACCTCTTGAAGTTACAGTAGAATTAGGTCGTACCAACAAAACAATCCAAGACATTTTGGATTTTGCTCCAGGTACCATCATCGAGCTAAACAAAATAGCCGGTGAACCAATAGATGTACTTGTGAACGGCAAGTACGTGGCAAAAGGCGAAGTAGTTGTAATCGAAGAGTCTTTTGGTGTACGAATTACAGAAATAATCAAAGAATAAATATATTTAAGGAGATGAAGACATGGCAAAAAACATTTTAATCTGTGATGACGCTGCATTTATGAGAATGATGATTAAGGATATTCTCACAAAGAATGGCTACAATGTTGTAGGAGAGGCTGAAAATGGCAAGATTGCCGTAGACAGATATACAGAGCTTTCTCCAGACCTTGTACTTCTTGACATTACAATGCCAGAGATGGATGGTATTGGTGCGCTCAAGGCAATCAAAGAAAAGGATCCAAATGCTTGCGTTATCATGTGCTCAGCTATGGGACAGCAGGCAATGGTTATTGAAGCTATTCAGTCAGGAGCAAAGGATTTCATTGTTAAGCCTTTCCAGGCAGAACGTGTTCTTGAAGCTGTAAAGAAGGTAATTGGATAATCATGCTCACTCTTTCGTCAGCGGGGGAGAGCTTTTTCCAGCTGTTGTTTGCTTTATTTGTTTTTGTTGGGGTTTTGGCACTTACAGCCTTTGTTACTAAATGGATAGCTGGCTACCAGAAAACCCAAGGCTTGAACAGGAACTTGGAGATTGTTGAAGCCATCAGAATTACGAATAATAAATTTGTTCAAATAATAAGGGCGGGAGAGGATAGCTATTATGTTATAGCAATCGGTAAAGACGATATTACCTTGCTAGGACAGTTATCCTCTGACCAGCTGAAGGATTTGGACAATGAGTCCTATAAACCAGGGACAGCCACACTGGATTTTAAAGCGATATTAGAAAAGCTTTCCAAGAAAGAAAATTAGTATTACGGACAAAATGTTATGAATAAATTTAAGAAGGCGTATTTGATTTTTAGCCTGGTATTTGCCATGGCTACTATTGCAACTGCGCTCTTTGTTAGTTCTACCACTGTATATGCAACTGAATATAGTACAGAATATGGGGCAGATAATGAAACATATGGTGCCACAGAAAATGCACCTAATGCTTCAGATGAAGTTGTCGGTAATAGAGATAGTTTCACGTTGACATTTGATGGCGAAGACGGGAATTTTACGGCAACTCTTAGGATGTTACTCATCCTTACAATTATTACATTATCCCCTTCGATTCTGATAATGCTAACATCCTTTACCAGATGCGTTATTGTGTTGCATTTCACTCGCGCTGCTATAGGAACCAACACAGCGCCTCCTAATCAGATTTTGATAGGGTTGGCGTTGTTTTTAACATTATTTATAATGTCTCCTGTTATCACCACCATCAAAACAGAGGCTATTGACCCTTTTGATGCAGGGGAGATTACCCAGGAAGAAGCTATTGATAATGCCATTGCACCTGTCAGGGAATTTATGTATGCTCAAACGCAGACCAAGGATTTGGATTTATTCTGTGATATTTCAGGCATATCCTATGAGGTGGATGATTACGACTCTGTGCCTTTTACTGTAGTGGTTCCGGCTTTTATTTTATCTGAGCTTAGAACTGCATTTATTATAGGCTTTTTAATTTATGTACCATTTATTGTTATTGATATGGTAGTTGCATCTGTGCTTATGTCAATGGGTATGATGATGCTTCCACCTACCACCATATCTCTACCATTCAAGATTTTACTGTTTGTATTAGTAGATGGATGGAATCTTGTTATCGGCGGGTTGGTAAAAACGTTTTATTAAGGAGAGAATAGGTTATGACTGAAGGTCAGGTACTAGATATTATTAGAAATAGTATATATGTTCTATTGATTACATCTTTACCTCTTTTGTTGGTATCGTTAATCATTGGTCTAATTATAAGTATATTTCAAACAGTCACATCTATTCAGGAACAGACACTTACATTTATTCCTAAAATTGTAGGTGTTTTTGCTGCTCTTATGTTTTTTGGTCCTTGGATGTTATCCGTTCTCACAAATTATATTACAGAATTGTGGGGAAATTTTAGTATTTACCTAGGCTAGCAAATAGATGTTCAGTGTTGATTTTACTCTTAGAAATTTTGAATATTTTTTGCTTCTCCTTACCCGCATATCCATGTTTGTAGTAGTAGCACCTTTTTTCAACACCAGTAATACACCAGCCCAGGTTAAGGTTGGTTTTTCGGCTATTGTATCTTTACTTTTGTATTTTGTTGTTGATTTTAGTGCTTTAGACTATTCTACGGTTACAGGATATGCTTTTTTAGTTGTAAGAGAGGCTATAACAGGACTTATTATTGGGTTTTCCACCTATTGCTGCAACTTTATCATATTGCTTGCAGGCAATATGATAGATATGAATGTGGGTCTTTCCATGGCTCAGGAATATGACCCATCCCTTAGAACAGAGGCATCTATTACAGGTATGTTATATAATCATTTTATAATGATTTTGTTGATTTTATCTGGCATGCACAGATACATTTTCAAAACATTTTGCGATGCCTACACCCTTATTCCCATAGGTGGGACTATTTTTAGATGGGACTCATTGTTGTCTTCAACTATAATGTTTATTTCAGATGTTTTTCTGATAGGGTTTAGAATCATTTTGCCTGTGTTTGCAGTAATTATGATACTTAATGCTGTACTGGGAATCATGGTTAAGGTGGCACCACAGATTCACATGTTTTCAGTTGGTGCCCAGCTGAAAATTATTGTTGGATTTATTATTTTATTTTTAACAGTTTTCTTGTTGCCTGACATAGCAGCTTTCATCTTCAAGGAGATGAAAAAGATGCTTGGCATGTTTATTCAGGGGTTATATTAATGTATGAAAGAAATTATGTATTAATTCCATATAACCTACAGTTTTTTGCTCCTGATGGCGAAGGCGGTGAAAAAACCGAAGAGCCTACCAGTAAGAAGCTTTCAGATGCGAGAAAAGAGGGCAAGGTTGCAAAAAGTAAGGAAATTGTTAATGGTATTTCTTTGCTTGGATTCTTTTTTTCATTGAAGATATTTTTTTCCTTTGCTGGTATTAGACTGGAGGAAATTTTTGCCTGGATATATGCTATAATTCCTGATGTAGTATCAATGCCCAGCGGGCTTTCAATAGAGGCATTTACTATTATATTTCGAGACATAATACTTAAAATGCTGATAATTCTATTGCCATTTTTAGCTATAGGTTTTGCAGTATCCTTTGTAGGGGATTTGGTTCAAGTAGGGTGGCAGCCCACACTAAAGCCTTTACAGCCTAAATTATCCAAATTTAATCCCATCAGTGGATTTAAAAGGATTTTTTCAAAGCAATCACTGGTTAATTTAGTGCTTGCTTTGGCAAAAATATTTTTAGTATGCTACATAGCTTACACTAGTATAAGAGACCAGGCTAACACCTTGTTTATTTTATACGATATCACTCTAAGACAAGCACTTAGTCTTATTTTTGAAATAATTGTAGATACTGGAATCAAAATCAGTATCATTTATATCGTTCTAGGCTTTGCTGATTATGCATATCAACGATGGAAATTCAAGGACGATATGAAAATGACAAAGCAAGAAGTAAAAGACGAGTACAAGAACTCTGAAGGAGACCCACAGATTAAGGGACAACAGAGACGTCGTATGATGGAAAGCTCACAGCGTCGTATGATGCAAAATGTGCCCCAGGCGGATGTTGTCATTACAAACCCTACCCATATTGCGGTAGCTATTCTTTACGATAATACAAAAGATGAAGCACCTAGGGTTATTGCAAAGGGTGAGGATTATTTGGCAAAGAAAATCAAAGATGTGGCTAAGGACAGCAATGTTCCTATAGTGGAGAACAAACCACTTGCCAGAGCACTTTATGCCACTGTGGAAATAGATGAAGCCATTCCGCCTGAGCTATATCAGGCTGTGGCGGAGATTCTTGCTGTTGTTTATACAGACAGAAATCAAGCGGTAAGTTAATTTTTAGAAAGGGGGATGACTTATGGAATTAACTGCTTCAGTTAAGAAAACGGATGTTGGAATTGCATTATATCTGCTGGCTGCTGTTACTTTTTTTGTAATCCCTATTCCTAATTATTTGCTTGACGTAATGATAGCTTTCAATATAGCTACAGCACTTATTATTTTAATGAACACATTGTTTGTACAGGAAGTTTTGGATATGTCATTCTTCCCTACATTACTTTTGTTTACAACTATTTTCAGAATATCCTTGAACGTTTCTTCCACCAGATTAATCCTCTCAACAGGAAATCCTGGAAATGTAGTTTTGACCTTTGGTAGTTTCGTTGGTGGAAACAATCTGGTTATTGGCGCAATTATATTTTTGATTCTTATTGTTATCCAGTTTATGGTTATCAATAAAGGTTCTGAGCGTGTAGCTGAAGTAACAGCCAGATTTACTCTTGATGCTATGCCAGGTAAGCAAATGGCTATTGATGCCGATTTGAATACCGGGGCAATAGATGATGCTGAGGCCAAGAGACGAAGAGATAAGATTCAGGAAGAATCCTCATTCTTCGGAGCTATGGACGGTGCTACTAAGTATGTAAAGGGAGATGCTACAGCTGGTCTTATAATCACTGTCATCAACCTGGCTGGTGGTACTGTACTTGGTATGCTAAATCAAGGTCTGCCTTTTGCTGAGGCCATTCAGCAGTTTGGTATTATAACTATAGGTGATGGACTTGTTTCCCAGATTCCATCTCTACTCATATCATTGTCAACTGGTATATTGGTTACAAAGGGCTCAAAGGCTGCGGATTTCTCAGGCACATTAGTAAAACAGCTCTTTGGAATACCAAAGGTTTTATATATTGTTGGTGGAGCTATGGCATTTCTTGGTATTGCCACACCGCTTAATCCAGTGCTGTTTTTGGCATTTGGTGCAGCATTTGCTATTACAGGCTACTCTATGTCAAAGACAATTGGCGAAGAGGAAATAGAGCAGGAGGTTGCTCAGGAGGAGAACGAAGCAGAGGAAATCAGAAAGCCGGAGAATGTGGTTTCACTTCTTTCTGTGGATCCAATTGAGCTGGAATTTGGCTATGGTATTATCCCTTTAGCCGATGTTAATCAAGGCGGTGATTTGCTGGATAGAGTAGTTATGATTAGGCGACAGATAGCCTTGGAGCTTGGTACTGTTGTTCCAATCATTCGATTAAGAGATAATATTCAGCTTAATCCGAATCAATACATTATAAAAATTAAAGGTATTCAGGTTACGGAGGGTGAGATACTCTTTGACCATTATATGGCTATGAATCCTGGCTACGTAGAAGAGGAAATTACTGGTATTCCTACCTATGAACCATCTTTCCATCTGCCGGCTTTATGGATTACAGAAAGTCAAAGAGAAAGAGCAGAATCATTAGGATACACAGTAGTAGATCCACCGTCTATTATTGCAACACATTTGACGGAAGTTATTAGAAGCCATATTGCTGAGCTTCTCACAAGACAGGATGTTCAGAACCTCATTGACAACCTTAAAGAGACAAATCCTGTTATTGTGGAGGAATTGGTTCCAAAGCTTCTTGGACTTGGCGATGTTCAAAAAGTGCTGCAAAACCTTTTATCAGAGGGTGTTTCTATCAGAGACTTGCTTTCTATTTTTGAAGTTTTGGCAGACCACGCTACAACCACACACGATACTGATGTTTTGACAGAGTATGTGCGACAAGGCTTGAAACGAGCCATTTCCAGCAGGTATTTTGCACCTAATGAAGTGACCTCCGTTATAACTGTAGACCCTAAGGTTGAACAGGATATAATGGCATCCATTAAGCAAACCGAACAGGGGGCATATTTGACCCTTGATCCTGAACGTATACAGGCTATTATTAAATCCTTGGAAGAGGAAATCAAAAAAATAGAAGAGATGGGAAAAACGCCTATCGTTGTGACATCTCCAATTGTAAGAATGTATTTTAAAGGCATGACACAGGATTATTTTAAGGATTTGATTGTCGTTTCTTACAATGAAATAGATTCCAATGTAGAACTTTCATCCGTAGGCATGGTAACAGGGTAGAATAAATGACTATTAATAAATATACAGGAAAAACTGAAGAAGAGGCAATGGAAAAGGTTCGCAAGGAGCTTGGAAATGCTGCTGTAATTATGAATGTCAAGGTAGTAAAACCAAAGGGGCTTGGTGGCATATTTAAGCGAAGCACCTATGAAGTCACAGCGGCTATAGAAGATGATGCTGTGGTAAATGACAGCAAAGCTTTTTCCATACCTGCTGAAGAAAGCAAAACATCTACCTTTGAGGCAGTTGCAGATGATGCAATTATGCTTAAAAATGCTTTTTCAGCTGTAAACGAGGTTCTTGAAAAGCAGGGTGCTCCTCAAAAGACAAAGACACCTGTTATCCCAGAGCCTAAAAAAGCGGAAACAAATTTAAACGAAAGTCCACAGCCTGACTTTGAGCCTCTGGCTGAAACTGTAAACAAAGTCAAGGTTTTTGAACCTACATACTCAAAGCCTGCTGGTGTGAAGTCGTCTTCAAAACCACAAAATAATGTAATTAATAATTCTGAGGATGACGATATTCATATTAAGGGGGCTACACAAAAGCCTTCAATAGATGGGGACAACCATATATTTGTAAAGATGCTTTATAATGTTCTTCTTGAAAATGAAGTACAGGAAAAATATATCAACCAGGTTTTAGAAGATATGGATAAGGTGTTAAAGACCAGCCATTCCCTTGACAACCTTCTATCAAATGTATATCAGAAAATGATATTAAAGCTTGGTACACCCACAAGGATTTCTACTACAGACAGACGTCCAAAGGTTGTGTTTTTTATAGGTCCTACAGGTGTAGGAAAGACTACCACTATTGCAAAGATTGCCTCTAAATTCAAGGTTGAGGAAGGCAAAAAGGTAGGGTTAATTACAGCTGATACATACAGGATGGCAGCTGCAAACCAGCTACAGACCTATGCCAATATACTTGGAGTTCCATTAAATGTAATTTATTCAGCAGATGAACTTCTTGATACCGTTAAAAAACAGACCAGGGAAAATGAAGAGCTGGATGTGATTTTAGTTGATACAATTGGTTTTTCTCACAAGAACGAAGAGCAAAAGCAGGACACCAAAAAGCTTATCAATGCCCTTGATGGTATTTTTGAGAGCGAGGTTTATTTGGTATTATCTGCAACTACCAAACATCGGGATTTGATTGATATTGCAAATTCATACATGGAATTTGCTGATTTTAATTTGATTTTTACTAAGCTGGATGAAACAAGATGTCTCGGTAATATTTTCAATATGAGACTTTACACAAAAGCACAGCTATCTTATGTCACAGTTGGACAGAATGTTCCAGATGACATAGAAATTCTAAACACCCAGAAGCTGGTAAAACAGTTGTTGGGAGGAAACTAAATGGATCAAGCTGAGAATCTTAGAAATGTCATAAAAGCAAAAAATATTAAAACCCTTGAAAAAACTAAGGTTATCACAATCACCTCAGGTAAGGGAGGCGTTGGCAAATCCAACATGGCAGTAAATCTGGCAGTTCATTTTACCAAAATGGGTAAAAATGTGATTATACTGGATGCGGATTTTGGTCTGGCAAATGTGGAGGTCATGTTTGGAACCCTGCCTAATTACAACCTGTCTGATGTTATTTTTAAAGGCATGAGCATCAGAGATATTGTAACACCAGGACCTATGGGCATTGGCTTTATATCTGGTGGCTCTGGAGTTGTAGGATTAAACAATTTAAATCGTGAACAAATTGCGTTTTTAGTTCACAATTTATCACTTTTAAATGATTTATGTGATATTCTTATAATAGATACTGGAGCAGGTGTTTCTGATCAGGTTTTGGAATTCGTTTTGGCATCCCCGGAGGTTATACTTGTATCTACGCCAGAACCCAGCTCCCTGACGGATTCTTATTCATTGATGAAGGCTTTGTATAAGAGTCCTAAGTATAATAAAGACGGTACAAACGTTCATTTAGTTGCCAATAAGGTGATGAGCGAAAACGAAGGAAGGGCTGTATATAGTAAATTACAGTCAGTTGTACAAAAGTTTTTGGGTGGTGATTTGGATTATTTAGGATTTATATCCTATGATGTTCAACTGGAAAAAGCGGTTAGAAATCAAAAGGTTGTTTCACTGGAATATCCATCTTCAAAGGCAGCCAAATGTTTTGAATCCATTGCTTTAAAGACATTAAAGAAAAATGATGACACCCACTTTAGATGGGGAGTTTCCCATATATTTAACTCATTGTTGTCAAGATAGGACATAATTTATGGAAATATTTGACCTTAGACCTGGCACACCTATTGAATTTTCTTTTGCCAGTACAAATTCAGACGTTGAAAATGACATAGAGGAAGACCGTAGTATCTATATTTCTAGTGTATTTGGTGTTACCAAGAAAAAGGAAATAATTTTTCATATTCCCACTAGAAAAGGACATACCGTCACCATTCCTATGAATGTGCCATTTTACGCAGTGTTTAATACTAAAAACGGGATGTTTCAATTGTCTGGTGAAATTACCAGAAGAGGCAGATTAGAGAATTTCCCGGTCTATGTATTTGAACCAGATAGTGATTTAAAGAAAGTTCAAAGGCGGGATTATTTCAGGTTTCAATGCCTTATACCGGTAAAAGTGCTGCCAATTCCTCAGGAAGTAGCTATTTTACCTAACATGACCTTGGTGGAGGACGACCTGGAAAAATTTGGCAATACCTATGGGCTTCCTGTTACAGGTACTATTTTAGATTTGAGTGGTGGTGGAGCAAAATTTACCGCTAAAACTGATATAGCTACAGAAAGATATATGTATGTATCCTTTAAGTTGAAAACTAAAACTATGGATACAACTATAAATGTAATTGCCAAAAGAATCAGAACCGATTATAAAAGTGATTTAGAAATATTTGAACATAGAATAGAGTTTCTTTTTAAAGAACCAGAAGACAGAGAAACAATTATTAAGTACATTTTCGACGAAGACCGACGACTAAGAAAAAAAGATCAGGGGTAAAGAATGTATAAGATTTTAGTAGTTGATGATTCTGCACTCATGAGAAGGATTATTTGTGATATTATTAACGCAGATAGTGATTTTCGTGTATTAGACGTCAGTGCAGACGGCGAAGACGCTTACAACAAAATAAAGAATAATCCGTATGATTTGGTTGTACTTGACATGGTACTTCCTAAGCTGACTGGTCTTGAGTTATTGCAAAGACTACAGAGCGAAAAAATCTCTTGTAATGCTATCATTATCAGTTCTTCATTAAAGGAGGATGCTGATAGCACCATGAAGGCTATGGAATGCGGAGCATTGGATTTCGTGGTTAAGCCAATCCGTTCAAGCGGCGAAACCAGGGAAGCTTTTGGTAAACAGCTTCTTGAATCCCTACATAATGTGTGCAAATCCAGAACCTTCAAACTTATTTCAAGCCGTCCTAGGACACAGGATGGTAGTACAAGAGCTAGTTCAGGTACCTCTGGTTTCGGTGGTGCGAAAGCAACCACCGATAGGTTGGCAAATGTTGGAAGCAGAATGAATCAAATGAGGCAAAGGGTTGGTAGTGCGCAAACCAATTCTAATGCTGAAACCAAGCAAGAAACACCAACTAGAAGTACCACTGAAAGACAGGTGACACCGAAGGGTTCAGGCGTTAGAACGAAAAAGTTTATCGCATTGGCTTGTTCTACAGGAGGACCACAGGCATTACATACATTTGTACCTATGTTGCCTGCTAGTTTATCTGTTCCACTTGTACTTGTTCAGCATATGCCAGAGGGCTTTACCGCTTCACTGGCATCACGACTTGATCAAATATCAAGTATCAAAGTGAAAGAGGCTGAGGACGGAGAATACTTTAAGCCTGGTGTAGTTTACGTTACCCCGGGAGGTAAGCACATGAAAATCTGCGAGGACGCAAGTCATGCAGCCTACTGTCATTTAGATGACAGTCCGCCTGTAAACAGCTTGAAGCCTTGCGCTGATGTTATGTATCAGTCATTGGCCAAATCAAGCTTTGATGAGATTATTTGTGTAGTGCTTACAGGTATGGGCGCAGATGGTTCAGAAGGAATTAAATATTTGAATCAATATAAAAAGACTTACGTTATATCGCAAGAAGCTTCCACATGTGTTGTTTATGGAATGCCGAAAGCAGTGGAGCAAGGGGGGTTATCAAACGAAGTTGTTCCACTTAAATCAGTAGCTAATTCAATAGTAAAAAAGCTTGGAGGTTAGTAAGATGGATGTAAGTCAATATTTGGATATCTTTATCGATGAGACAAGTGGTCATATTCAGAGTCTTTCCGACAATATTATGGAGTTGGAAAAAGAGCCTGAAAACAAAGATGTTGTTAATGAGATTTTCCGTGCAGCTCACTCTTTAAAGGGTATGGCTGGTACTATGGGATTTAAACGTATGCAGCGTCTGACCCATGATATGGAAAATGTATTTCAAGAGGTAAGAAATGACAATGTAAAAGTCAATTCTTCACTTATTGATATTCTTTTTAAATGTCTTGATGCTATAGAAGCATATCTCGACACTGTAAAAGCTACATCTAATGAGGGTACAGAAGAAAACGAAGCCCTCATAAAGCTTTTGAATGATTATCTTGCACAGGCTGAAGGCGGCGAAGCACCTAGCCAAGCTGCTCCTGAAGCTTCTTCGACAGAGGCTGAGGCTGCCCCTTCAGACAGTGATAGTTCAGCACCTTTATTTAAGAAGATGAAGCTGGACCCTGAGACAATTGAAAAGCTTAAAGGTGAAAAACAGCTTTATGGTTTCACAATTCATATTAACAAAGAGTGCCTACTCAAGGCTGCCAGAGCATTTCTTGTTTTCAAGGCAGTAGAAGACTTTGGTACTATAATGGCGTTTGATCCAAGTTCATCTGATATAGAAGATGAAAAATTCGATTTTGACTTTTCATTTATTCTTTCAACCGAATCAGAATTAGATCCAATTTTAGAGGCAGTAAAGGCTGTGTCTGAAATTGATTCTGTTGAAGCTGAAAAAGTTACACCTGATATTTACGAGAAGAAGGAAGAGGAAGCACCAGCAGCTCCAGCTGAGGCAGCTGCACCAGCAGCACCTGCCGCTCCTGCACCTGCTG
>CAMNPQ010000071.1 GCA_946548305.1 uncultured Pseudobutyrivibrio sp. | reverse complement strand
TGCCAACTCCCTGTGCAAACGGCACTTAACGCTTTAAATTCTACTCTGCATTTGTTTAATTATTTGTTTCGCCTACAGTATAAGGTTAGCCACCAAGTAATGCAATAGAAAATATTAGTTTTCGCTATAAATTAAATTTATTTCTCTGAAAACTGCTTTATTGTATTAAGGATTGCTTCCCTATTCTTTCCTTCTAAATAATACTGAGACAGCTCATCCTTATGGTATTCCGCTATAGATCCGCTTGTCCCTTTTTCCAACAGTTCTGTAAAAAATCTCTCCCAACTAAAATATATTCTAGAATCAATATAATCTTCTGGTGTTTCCAATATTTTTTGCAAATCATTAATATCTACTACTTTTGATTTCAAGATAAACCACTCGAAGGATTCTGGTAAAATCAATCCTATTTTATATCCCATATCTCTAAGCTGAAGGATTTTATCTATAAAAGCTCCAAAAGCAGCTCCATCGGCTATAACATAACAACCATCTTTAGGATCTAGTGACAATAGTTTTTTATAAATATTCGAATTCCCATCTGCACTTATGCAAAAAATGTCAGGAACCGCTACTGAGTAAAACTGATATCCTGATTTACTATCTTCGACTATTAGGTTCTTTGCTGATATTTTTCTATTTTCAACATCATCATACAAAGGATAAAATTCATTATATACTCTTTGTGGGTAGTTGTACTTACCAGATTTTCTTATACCATAAACTTCGTTTATGCTATATGGCAAACATTTAAGATAATCACGCGTTATAAGTACATAATAGTTTGAAGTATTTTTTATTACACTGGCAAACTCCTTCGTTTTAATAAAATCATAGTCCTCGTCAATGAATACAATAGAGTCTGATACAGATTTAATTGCTTCCTGCCAGGCAATCAGACCGTCAGAATATACCACACAAGGAACATCTGACTCTACTTTGACACCTGTTCTCCCCTGAAATCTAGCAAATTGACTAAGCAAATCAATCAATGTGGTCTTTCCTGTTGCACTATCACCTCGAATAACCGTAATATTTCTTTTGATATCAAACTCATATTTTATTTTTTTAGTCTCTACTATAATATGGTGACTTCCTATCATTATAAGACCTCATCTATAACATTTAATGCTGCAAGAGTAAATTCTTTTTTATCTTTATATATGCTATTTGTATTCAACAGGCATATTTCAAAATCATTTATTTCTTCAAATCTCATAGCATAGCGTAAGGTAACTGTAATGTCTTCTTTTTGACCAATTTTTTGAAGCCATATTGCACAATTATCACCACAACTAGTTGCATCGAAAACAAGAGTTGGATTCTTATATATTGAAATAAGTGTTTTAACTCCACCTGATAATTTTTCAGGTGGAATAGCCCCTAAAACACTGCTTTCAAAGACTTCACCCTCTTTATAGGTTGTTTTATCAACATCTCTTACCATATCCTGCACAAATGTATCTTCGAACCATTCTTGTTCATAGTTATTATTAAACCAAGCTGGTCCATAAAGATTTTCTTCCACTGTTCCATAAAATATTTTCAGCATACAGCACCTCTTTATTACATCTTTACTGTCTTATAGTTTATTTTAGTTTGATGCTAAAATCAATAAATCCTAGATTTTCGTTTTTCACTATAAATAGATTGTGCGCAATCCATTTTTTAATGTATACTTAATTTAGTTTTTTGCTGAGAAGGAGGTTTATAATGGAAAAATTTTACATTTTATTCACCTACATTTTTTTCTTTTGGTAAGGGGATGGAAAGTGAAGCAGGGAAGCTGGCAAAACGTTTTGGGGCAACTAAGATACTTATCCACTATGGTGGTGGAAGCGTAATTCGTTCTGGGCTATTGGATAGAGTTAAAAAATCTCTTGAAGAAGAAAAACTGCCTTTTGTTGAGCTTGGAGGCGTGCAGCCAAATCCTAGAAGCGGTCTGGTATATCAAGGGATTGATTTATGTAAAAAAGAAAATATAGATTTTGTTCTAGCTGTTGGTGGTGGAAGTGTTATTGATTCTGCCAAAGCAATCGCAGCTGGTACTTGCTATGATGGAGATTTTTGGGATTTTTATTCAGGAAAATACATTGAAGAGGCTATACCTGTGGGAACCATTCTTACAATTGCTGCCGCTGGTAGCGAGGGCAGACCTGATTCTGTCATCACAAATGAAGATGGTATGTATAAGCGTGGGGCTACTGGGGATGCCATCAGACCTAAGTTTAGCATTCTGAATCCTGAGCTTACCCAGACACTTCCTCCATATCAAACAGCCTGAGGTATCACAGATATTATGACGCATTTGTATGAGAGATACCTCACTAACACAAAGGAAGTAGAAGTCACAGATAGACTAATCGAGGCACTGCTTCTTACAATGATTCATGAGGGACCACGAGTTATTGAAAGCCCTGATAATTACGAGGCAACGGCAAATATTATGTGTGCAGGCATGATGGCGCACAACAACTCTGTAGGTGTTGGTCGCACCCAAGACTGGAACAGCCACAATATTGAGCATGAGCTGTCTGCAAAATATGATTGCGCTCATGGTGCTGGCTTAGCTGTCCCCCTTCCAGCAGTATTTACCTATGTGATGAAGCATGATGTAATGAGATTTGCCAAGGTTGCCACCCGTGTATGGGGATGCCAGATGGATTTTGATAATCCAGAAGCAACTGCTAAAGCTGGTGTCGAAGCATTGCGCAATTTCTACATCTCAATCGGTATGCCAAAGAATTTTGAGGAGCTGGGTGCTAAAAAGGAAGACATTCTACAGCTTGTGGAAGCATTATGTGATGGCAATGGACGTCCTGGCTATATCAGTGGGTTTGTAAAGCTCGACAAAAGTGATTGCACAAAAATATACGAATTAATGGTCTAGTGTCTAAAAAAATATGTAATAACTGTGAAAAAAATCTTTTGAACTCATAATAATGTTATCCTTAATTACACGGTGAAAACATCTATGTATTTGAGGAGTAAGAGCTATGTTTAAGAAGTACGAAAAACAACTTATATTGGTTGGGCTTGCCTTTACAATTGTGTCAGCCTTGACTACCGTGGTACTCACGTGGGTAGTGTTTAGTTATGAACAGCTCTATACAAGAATGGAAATTTGGATGTTTGATTGCGGCATGGACGCAATGGGAGCCTTGGTATGCGCAGGACTGTATTATGGATGTATGAGACAGACCGCAGTCGGAGCAGAACAGTTCAGAACCCTAACAGCGTTGGTAAGCGACGCCTGTCTGGTGCTATATCTCTTTTACTTTACAGAAAGCGTGCCAGAATATAGAATATTCACCTTTATTCTTACAATGTGCAGTAAAATAATCGACCTTGTTATGATTTTTCTGTTTTACCGTTATGTAAGATTGACGCTAAGCTTCAAAGGCAGGCTTGCAGACTGGACCGACAAAGTAGTACCTATTCTGCTAGGTTTTGAAGTCCTTGTAATACTGTCTAATATTTTCTATCCGACAACATTTTTTATAAATGAGCTGGGGGAATACCAAGATGCAGCGACCTCGGCTACAGAGAATATATTCCTCGCAGTAACCGCACTTCTGGCGACCATACTGATAATAAGAAGCGAGAACCCACGCAACCAGAAAATAGCTGCATCAGCATTCATCTTTTTGCCGTTAATCAATTATATTACTTTGGGTGGGGCATTTGGCAATGCATCTCAGTATAGCTTTGTTCTCATGTCGCTGATAATTATTTTCTGCATAATATTCAATGACAAGAGCAACAAATTGGCATCTACCCAGACTGAGCTGAACATGGCTACGGAAATACAGGCAGGTATGCTACCATCCATATTTCCCGCATTCCCTCGCAGGGATGAGTTTGACATCTATGCAAGTATGAATCCTGCCAAGGAGGTAGGTGGTGACTTTTATGATTTCTTCATGATTGATGATGACCACTTGGGAATTGTTATCGCTGATGTAAGTGGAAAAGGTGTGCCAGCTGCGCTGTTTATGATGATAGCTAAAACAGTTGTTCAGAATTATGCAATGTTTGGCATAAGTGCCTCCGAAGTTCTTAGGAGGGCAAATGATGCGCTCTGTGCTCAGAACAAGAGCCAAATGTTTGTGACAACATGGATTGGTATACTTGAAATCTCTACAGGAAAGATGAACTGCGCAAGTGCAGGGCATGAATATCCAGCAATCTGTCATGCTGGAAAATTTGAACTGCTAGAGGATGAGCATGGTTTTGTTCTTGGTGCCATGGATGGAACAGAATATGAAGATTATGAGATTGTGCTTGATAAGGGCGATAAGATATTTGTATATACCGACGGTGTACCTGAAGCAAACAATATTGAAGAGGAACTGTTTGGTACAGACAGGATGATAGAGGCACTGAACACTAATGTTATGGCAAGTCCTCAGGAGGTAATTAACATTGTCCATGAAGCAGTAGATAAGTATGTTGGCACTGCAGAGCAGTTTGATGATTTGACAATGGTTTGCCTTGAATACAGAGGAAAAAAATAATTTCACAAGCATATTTAACCCATCATAAAAAACGCACTCAGGCATTTGCTTGAGTGCGTTTTTGTTTTCTACTAATTACTAGTTAAGTCCTGTCCACTTCCAGTCAGAAATCTCAGGCATATCTACACCGATGTCATGGATATATGTCTTGTGCTCTACAAGCTTATCCTTCATCTTCTGCTTCAAGAATGCGCCCTTGTTTTCCATTGAAGGGATATTGTTAAGCATAGCGATAACCAGGTTGAAACGGTCAATCTTGTTCTGGACTCTCATGTCGAATGGGGTTGTGATTGTACCTTCCTCATGGTAGCCATATACATGAATGTTGCGGTTAGTTCTTGTATATGTAAGCTCATGGATGAGTGTTGGATAGCCATGGAATGCAAATACAATTGGCTTATCCTTTGTGAAGATTGAATCGTATTCAACATCATTGAGACCGTGTGGGTGCTTGTTGCTTGGCTCCATCTTCATTAGGTCAACTACGTTTACGAAACGAACCTTGATTTCAGGCATTTCCTTGTGAAGAATGTCAACAGCTGCAAGTGCTTCAAGTGTAGGTGTATCACCACAGCAAGCAAGTACAACATCTGGCTCCTCGCCCTTGTCTGTAGAAGCCCAATCCCAGATACCGATCCCCTGTGTGCAGTGCTTAACAGCCTGCTCCATTGTGAGCCACTGTGGTCTAGGATGCTTTGATGCAACGATAACATTTACATAATTCTTGCTCTTTAAGCAATGATCCATTGTAGAGAGCAAGCAGTTTGCATCTGGTGGAAGATAAAGTCTTACCACGTCTGCCTTCTTGTTTGAAATATGATCAAGGAAGCCTGGATCCTGGTGAGTAAATCCGTTGTGATCCTGCTGCCATACATTTGATGTAAGAAGAAGGTTAAGTGATGCAATAGGACGTCTCCATGGAAGGCTGTTGCAAACCTTGAGCCACTTAGCATGCTGAGCTGCCATTGAATCAATGATTCTGATGAAAGCTTCATAGCTTGCGAAGAAGCCGTGACGACCTGTAAGAAGATATCCCTCTAACCAGCCTTCACACATATGCTCTGAAAGCATTGAATCCATTACACGACCATCCTGAGCCAAAAACTGGTCTGTGCCTTCTTCGATTGGTGAGTTCCAATCTCTATTTGTAACCTCGAATACCTTGTTAAGACGGTTAGACATTGTCTCGTCTGGTCCAAAGATACGGAAATTCTTCTGATCCTCGTTGAGTTTGAATACGTCACGGATGTATCCGCCAAGTTCAATCATATCCTGCTTCTCAACAGAACCTGGAATTGGAACATCTACTGCGTAATCGCGGAAATCTGGAAGTCTAAGGTCGTGAAGAAGCTTTCCACCATTAGCATGTGGGTTAGCACCCATACGTCTGTCTCCCTTTGGAGCAAGCTCTTCAAGCTCAGGGATAAGACGACCATTCTCATCGAAAAGCTCCTCTGGACGATAGCTCTTTAACCATTTCTCAAGAATTTCCATGTGCTCTGGCTTGTCCATCATAACTGGAACCTGGTGAGCTGCAAATGAACCTTCAATCTTGTTTCCGTCTACTACCTTAGGACCTGTCCATCCCTTTGGTGTACGAAGAACGATCATTGGCCAAACTGGTCTTGTAGCATCGCCTGTCTCTCTTGCGTGCTTCTGAATAGCCTTGATTTTGTCCATACACTCATCAAGAGTCTCAGCCATCTTCTTGTGCATAACCTTAGGGTCATCACCTTCAACGAAGTGTGGCTCCCAGCCCATACCTGTGAAGAAGTTTACAAGCTCCTCATGTGACATACGAGCAAGGATAGTAGGGTTAGAAATCTTGAATCCGTTAAGGTGAAGTATAGGAAGAACTGCACCATCTGTAATAGGATTTAAGAATTTATTTGACTGCCAAGATGTAGCAAGTGGGCCTGTCTCAGCCTCGCCATCACCAACAACGCAAGCTGCAATAAGCTCCGGGTTATCAAATACTGCACCAAATGAGTGAGCGATAGAATATCCAAGCTCACCACCCTCATGGATAGAACCTGGGTTCTCTGGAGCAACGTGGCTAGAGATACCGCCTGGGAATGAGAACTGCTTGCAAAGCTTCCGCATACCATCAATATCCTGGCTTACATTTGGATAAACCTCACTGTAAGAACCCTCAAGGTATGTGTTAGCTACGAAGAAGTTTCCACCGTGTCCTGGACCAGAAATGAGGATCATATCCTGATCGTATTTGTTGATAACACGATTAAGGTGAACATAAATAAAGTTCTGTCCTGGTACTGTTCCCCAGTGACCTACGATTTTTTTCTTGACCTGCTCTCTTGTAAGAGGCTCACGAAGAAGTGGATTGTCAAGAAGGTACAACTGTGCTGCTGCGAGATAGTTAGTTGCACGCCAGTAGGCGTCCATTTTCTCTAAGTACTCGTCGGTGATTTGACTGTGATTCATTTTACATCTCCTTTAAATACTTTAATGTTTTCTAAAAGATAGAGTGATTATACACTAAAAGGATGCACATTGTACATCCTTTGATGTTAATTTTGTTAAATTTTTATCTATCTCACGATAATTATGTATTTTTTTGTGCACTTTGGTGCGTCAATTTTTTACCTAATGCTAGTACTTTTTTAACTAATCAACTGGATTGCTGAAGATTTATTTATTTTTCTTGGAGTTCCTTATATTCCTATGGCTTAAATAGCATATCTCCAGATATTTCATTCTGTACCACTTGGGAATGGGCATTATGAGCTAAAGTGTTAGATGTAATCATTGTTATATGCACAGCTTTCTTGGTATTGGTCTCGGTTCTGAAAACCTCTGCTTTGTGTAATAATCTTTTTTCATATTCTGAATCAATTACAAATTCATCCATAGTGTGTTTCATTTCACATAGATTTATTACGCCATCTGCTCTATCGATTAATAAATCTATTTGTACCCCTTCTTTTTTTTGTTTACTTCTCCAAGAATATTCAGTTGAATCAATCCCAGAAATCCCAAGCGAATTTTTAATTTCATTTATGTGATTTAAACAGACTATTTCAAATGCGTTTCCAGCCCACGAGTAATATGAAGGCGTATTAAAATATTTAGCCCAAGATTGTACATTTCCAGAGTTCACATGGGTTATACAAAATAATACAAAGGAATCAATTATTTGATAGAAATATCCACTCTTTTCTTTTGCCTGATTCATATATTTTCTTATGAATCCACATTGTTCTAGCTCTTTTAATGCTTTTGTAAGCGGCTCACCATCCCCAATTTCTTTGACCTGCGCCAGCTCTGTTCTGAGAACTCCAGCATTTCTTTTGGACATAGCTTCTATTATAGCAATATGTTTAGTGGCTTTTTTGAATAATGACCGAAACAACTGCTCATATTCGTAATGCAGTTGTCCGTTCTCGTTAAATATTAAGTTATCGATATTTTGTACCAGACTTAGCCGTTTATCTAATAGATTTAAATAATAAGGTACACCGCCAAAAACCATGTAGCAATTGATTAATTGTTGCCTTGTCAGACCTAGGTCATTTAGATTGCATAGTGCCTCGCACTCTGATAGTGTAAATGGTGATAAATGTATTTGACGAGTGATTCGATTATAAAATCCGCCAGTACTAGCCAGAAGATTATCTATTATCCATGAAGTTGCCGAACCACATACTATCAGTAATAAGTCCGCCTGACTTGATGCCCAGCTATTCCAGAAATAGTCTAAAGCACTTTTAAAATCTGATTTGGCTGTATCCATCCAAGGTAATTCGTCTAAAAAAACCACTCTTTTGCCATTTATTGGATCCCGATTAATATTGTCGCTCTGTAATATAGATTTTAATCTCTTGAAGGCTTCAAACCAATCCTGTGGTATCTTTTTTTCTAAACATCCATATTCCTGCAAAGCCTCGTTAAATGAACGGAGCTGAGCTCTTGTGTTAGCATCAGCAATACCAGTCGCATAAAATGAAAATGTATAGTTAAAAAACTCTTTTATTAAATATGTTTTACCTATGCGCCGTCTTCCATAAACAACCAAAAATTCTGGACGATTTGAATTTAAACACTGTAAAAGTAAATCTTGCTCCTTGCGTCTTCCTATTAGCTTCATTTTAAAAATCTCCTATATAATCCTCTAAAATGCGCTGTTGAAGCGTCATTTTAGAGGATTATCGTTTTTATCTTCGAGATATTCCTCTAAAATCCAATTTCATATTAACAAAAAAATATCACAGAATCAATAGTTGCATGTTCACAGAAAATATACGACTTATCGCTATTGCAATCGTATAATATCATTAGCGTCAATTTTTTACCTAATGCTAGTACTTTTTTTAACTAATCAACTTCCTGTTCTGACAAAAAGCAAGCCACCAGCCCATAAAAAATAGATGGTCTGATCCAGATTTCTATCAGCAGATAGTTAGTGTATTCATTGACTGGATTTAGATAAATAACATAGTTGTATAAGCCAGCGATAAGCATGTCGATGGCAAAAAGCATCCACAGGTTGCCCTTGGTATAGCTTTTCCAATCCTTGCGGGAATAGAAAAAGGTGAGCATAACCAGCAATAGCACCGCCAGAACCAGACATGCCAAATGAATGAAATAGTTTTCCAGTGGTGGCGGAAAGAGGATGTCCCTTAAAAGAACTGTTATTCCTATACAAACAGACACTCTATAATTGAACCGCCTGCTATCCATGCCATTGAAAAAATATATTGCCATCATCACAAGACAGGCAATATAGCACAGGTTCAATACCAGCTCTGGCCATGTTTCTTTAAGCCCCAAGTGGCTGATACCGTAGAGCATGACTCCTACTGAAAATATTGCGCCCAACGCTGTGATACCAATGTCAAAAATTTGGGATTTCTTTTTAAATCTCATCTTTGTCTCACTCATATACTCTACCTTCCTGACCTAAAGTCTTGTTTAATCAATCAAATATCCTGCATACTGATCAAAGTCTGCCGCATCCACTAGCTTACCGATTTTCTCGTACTCTAGGCGGACAGCCTGGATTAGGTGTTTCACAGTAAGCTGCTTTCCATCGGCGGCAGCCATGAAGCAGGCGGTCATGATGACCGATTTGATATTGCTACCAGAAAATTCGTCGAACTTTGTGGCGAACCAGTCAAGATTTACATCGGCAGCTACTGGCACTTTATCAGAAAGCATGCTGTGCCACATGGCTTTTCTGGTGGCTTCATCAGGCTTTTCAAATCTGACTACATAGGTGAGCCTACGCATAAATGCCGGGTCGAAGTTTTGAGAATTGTTGGTAGCCAGAATGGAAATGCCGTTGTATTCCTCCACCTTTTGTAGCAAGTAGCTGGTGTCGGAATTGGCATATTTGTCATGGGAATCCTCTACCTGAGTACGTTTTGTAAATAAGGCATCTGCCTCATCGAAAAACAGTACTACATTTCTCTTTGCTGCTTCCTCAAAAATGCGGGCTATGTTTTTCTGAGTTTCTCCGATGTACTTAGAAAAAATCTGAGATACATCCACACGGTAAAGTGGAGTCATGACTTCATTGGCCACTACCTGGGCAGCCATAGTTTTGCCGGTGCCAGGAGGCCCATACATAAGTATTATTACCGCATTTCCGTAGGCATTTTTCTTTGTAATCTCCCACTGAGCACCGATACGATTTCTAAGGCGAAATCTGTCGCAGGCATACTTGAGATTCTTTTTCTGGGAATCATCCAAATAAATGTCATCCCAAGTGTATTTCGCTTCCACTCTGGTGGCCAGGTTTTCAAAATCCACATTTGAAAGGGAGAATAGTGTTTCCTGAAGCAAGCTTCTAGGGATAACATTACTATCTTTATCTGTCACTTTAATGGTGGCAGCACATCTTTCCACCACAGTTCTAATCTGTCCGAAATATAGTTCATGGCAGTCTGCTATATCCATAAGGTCAATATCCTCACCTGGCTCTAGAGAATGCTCCTTAAACAAATCCAGCCACATGGCATATCGCATATCCACATCAGGCTTGTCCAGGCTTAGAATGGCAGGGGTATTCTTGCCATGCACAGCTATAATTGGAAAGCTAAATGTGCCAGCCATAAAAACTGTGCCTATGTGCGGAAGGCTAGAGCTTATAGCGTGAATTACAGATGTTATAATCTCCCCATAGTCCTGACTTTTTTTTGATTCATTTTTATCTGTTTGTGGGTCTTTTATTTCATTGATTTGCACCATAAGGCCCGCATCAAACAGATGATGCATTAACTGAATAGTAAAAAATAGATTTTTATCATTAGATTTTAGCCTATCAGAATCTACTACATAAAGAGGCTTTTCTGCCTGCTCGTACAACTTTGTGATTACATGGACTGCATCCGCAGTATCCCCAGTTTTTATGTAACAAAAATCTGTAGACTCAGAATTTTCATGGGATGAAAGCTGCTCTAGGAAGGTATCATAGTAAGCAGCTGTACCAGGCGTAGATGCTTCTGGTTTTAAGCTAAAGCTATTCTCCCCCATGGTGATATACCGAAAGGCTGCATCACTAATGGTTAATCGCTTTTTTAAGGTGATATCCTCTTCCCCTTTTATGTCTGCAAGAAAGCGCATAAAGGTACTATTCGCTTCACAAATAGCT
Source organism: uncultured Pseudobutyrivibrio sp. (assembly GCA_946548305.1). Lineage (GTDB taxonomy): Bacteria > Bacillota > Clostridia > Lachnospirales > Lachnospiraceae > Pseudobutyrivibrio. The sequence continues at coordinate 273 of CAMNPQ010000071.1, read as the reverse complement.
TCAGCTTGAACCACCTCATACTCAAATATAAGATGAAGGAGCATATCTAAAAGGCCAACCGTTGGCATCCCTTCCTCTAATATATTTTTATCAGCAGCGATATATGAAAAGGCTTCCAAAATGTGAATATCATCTTTTGCTGCCATGAGAAGCACCAAAAGGATTGTCATCCTTTTGGTAAGATTAAAAGCTTCTATTATATTTCTGACACGTAACATGTCCTTAGAATCCAGGGCTTCATCAGCTGTTGTAGAGCATACAGCAGCCTCCCTT
>CAMNPQ010000070.1 GCA_946548305.1 uncultured Pseudobutyrivibrio sp. | reverse complement strand
TAACTGTACCTTTGCTCATGCTAAAGTACCTCCAATATATTACTTGCCAAGCTTTCCTTGACTAAGGATAGTTTAACAGAACATTTATTCAAAGTAAAGAAAATGTCCGAATATTTTGTACAAATTTTTAATTTCGTTACTTATGAGCTGTCAACTACTGTAACTATTGGGGAAAATGAGTATTAATTAGCAGCTGCTTTTTCTGGGAGTGCACCAGATGCTCTTAGTAATATTTTTGGTCCACCCTTTTTTTCTATATATTCTTCTGTTATTATAACCTGACCAATGTTATCATCCTTTGGTATTTCAAACATTATATCCAGCATAAATTCTTCTATGATTGAACGAAGACCTCTGGCTCCAAGTTTTTTCTCAACTGCTTTTTTAGCAATTGCATGTAATGCTTCCTCCTCGAAATCCAGTTTTACTTCATCAAGCTCTAAAAGCTTCTGATACTGTTTGATGATAGCGTTCTTTGGCTCTTTTAGGATTCTGACAAGCATATCCTCATCTAGCGTTTCTGTGGCAAATACGATAGGAAGACGACCTATAAACTCAGGAATCATTCCAAACTCTCTCAAGTCCTCCACTGTCACCTTCTGAAGAATATTTTTGTCTTCATCATACTTATCCTTTAAATCTGCCATAAATCCCATTGATGAGTGTTTGTTCAATCTGGCTTTTATTATCTCATCCATGGCTGGGAAAGCACCACCACAGATGAACAGAATGTTTCTGGTATTTATAGTTGTGGTAGGAACCATTGCGTTTTTGCTGGATGCTCCAATAGGAACCTCTACATCAGCTCCTTCAAGCAATTTCAGCATTCCCTGCTGTACTGATTCACCGCTCACATCTCTCTGATTTGCGTTTTTCTTTTTTGCAAGCTTGTCAATCTCGTCAATAAATATGATTCCCTGCTGGCATCTCTCCACATCGTTTCCAGCTGCTGCAAGCAGCTTGCTTACCACTGACTCTATGTCATCACCTATATAGCCCGCTTCTGTGAGAGATGTGGCATCTGTAATAGCCAAAGGCACATCTAAAAGTCTGGCAAGAGTACGCACTAAATATGTCTTACCAGAACCTGTAGGTCCTAACATAAGCATATTGGACTTTTCGATTTCGATATCATCCATTGTGCCTGTGGCAACTCTTTTATAGTGGTTGTATACAGCAACAGACATTACTTTTTTAGCATAATCCTGTCCTACAACATACTCATCAAGCTTCTCCTTGATTTTGTGAGGAGGGATGATGTTGTTGATATCGATAGCAGGTGCTGGTCTATCCTCTTTATCCTTTGCAGTAGCTGAACCGTGAGCATTCTTTACCTTTGGTCCTTCTCCAAAAAGGCTGCCTAAATTTAAAAAGCTGATATTAGGCATTTTATTCATATTGATATTGCTCTTTGAATTGTCTCCACCACCAAAGCCAAAATTTCCCATGGAATCAAATGTGCTTTGCATACAGTCCCTGCACACACTCATTCCAGGTGCCATTTTTATAAGTGGTCCTGTTATGTTATCCGGTCTGTGGCAAATATAACAAAACTCCGTTGGCTTTTTACTGGTGTCATCATTAGAGTCATTGGACTCTTTTCCTGTAACCTCTTCTATAACCTCATCTGAGATTTCTGCAGTATCCTTCTCGTCTGGGTCAAACTCTCTAAAATCTTGATTTGACATACTTATCTCCTATCTGTCATCTTCTAAAAAATCAAACACATCCTGGTAAAACTTAAGAATGATTTCATCTGTGGCATTGAAAATTTCATGCTTGCTGCCCATATAGCGAATCACTTTACAGTTTGCTGCAAGCCTTGCGAATTCATTCTGTGCCTCTGGTACAACCAGTGTATCTCTTTCTGCTTGCATTATTATAACAGGTATTTTTATCAAGCTGGCGTTTTTTAGAATTTTTTTAGAAACATTAAATGCTTCCCTTGCCCAGTTAAATGTACCACCACTGGAACGATAGTGTTTGTTTCCTTCTCTTTGTTCGTAGGTATATGTGTATCTTGCCTTTGACAATGCCGAGCATCTGGGATATTTAAAGGTATGATCGTACTCTTTGTAGCCAGGCAAATATCTCTTTCTGAAAATATGAAGATATGACACACCAGTAACCAGCCTTAACAGTGCCTTGCTAGTGTCCCCTGTGGACAGTTCTATCATCGGTGATGATAATACAGCCTTTTCAAACACATCAGGATATTTTTCAAGATAAAGTGCGCCTATAGCCCCACCCATGGAATGGGCGAACAAATACAGCTTCCCAGATACTGCATTTTCTTTAACTATCTTCTTAACAAACTCATCGAAGTCAAACACATAGTCCTCAAAATGTTCTACGTGAACCTTTGAATATCCATCCACCTGTCTGTCAGACAGCCCATGTCCCCTATGGTCTACAATAAATGTTGAATACCCCATTTGATAAAAATAATACATGGTCTCTGCATATTTAGTACAAAATTCACAGTACCCATGGGATATCACTATAGCCCCTTTTTCCTCTGGTGCAATAAGCATTTGATAGTGGAGGCTCAGACCATCTCTTGTGGTAAAATACCCCTCTTTAATTTTATCCTTTAGAAAAGGAAGGACTCTACATCTCATCTCTTTTGAAAAGTCCTGTTCCTTAATAAAAATCTCTTCTAGTGTTTTCATACTAGTCCCATTTATATCCATTTACTATGTCTAGTGCCACATCTGGATAATTCGTAATAATTCCATCCAAGCCCATCTCACAAGCCATGTGTAAATACTGTTTGGAATTGACTGTCCAGGCGTTTATCTTCAGCCCTAATTCCTTGCACCTTTCCACAAAATTTGGATACTGCACATTGTAAAGAGCAGGGTGAAGTGCTTCCACTCCATGCTCCTTGCCGTATTCCGGCATATTTAAAGTCCCGTCCATATACAAAAAGCCAGTACGTGCTTCTGGAGCAAGCTCCTTTATTTTCATTATGCTGTAATGATTGAAGGAAGAATATATGACCCTGTCTTCCATGCCAAATTCCTTTGTCATTTTTACGATATCTTCTTCAATGCCATCATAAAAAATCACGCCGGTTTTCAGTTCAATGTTAATGCATAAATCCGTAGGTTTTATCAGCTCAAAGACTTCTCGCATAGTGGGAATATCTGCTTTTTCGCACTCGGGATGGAGCGAATTGTAATTGTAGCGTCTAAGCTCCTCTAAGGTATAGTCCTTTACATAGCCTTTACCATTTGAAGTTCTGTCAATTTTTTCATCATGGATTACCACAAGCTGTCCATCCTTTGTCTTGTGAATATCCAGCTCTATCCCGTCTGCTCCCATTTCTACAGCCTTTTCAAATGCTGGCATGGTGTTTTCTGGAAGATATCCACTAGCACCTCTGTGGGCATAAATAAGCGGCCTGTTCATTGATGCCTTACCTCTTTTCCTTATACCTTTTAGATTGTATAGCCTAATCCTAATTTGCTTTAATAATAACCTGGTTCTATAAAATCGTTGCTTCATTATTTGTTATATACCACCATCTGTAATGCATGGGCTGCAACCACGTCATCTATAGCTTTAACTCGACCCTTTATTGCATATTCAACCTGTGTTATTTCTTTTGCAAGTGGTTTTAATGCCTGATAAATAGCCTCCATATGAACCTTCATATTGTCTGTTTCAAAGCCTTCTGGAAATTCCAGTACTACCAGGTGTCTAACTATTTTTGTGTCTTCCTCTACCTTTGTAAGGAATGCAATTGATAAAATGTCCTCATGGCTTCTGCCATATTCTAAAAGAGCCTGCCTTATGGATGTGGTTTCCTCCGATTCCTTTGGCACGCCTAGAAGTATGCGCTTTCCAGCCGGGATTTTTTCTTCATGGACATTTGCTCCCCCATCCTTTGGTGGGAAATCCTTCTGATATCCAGGTGTGCCTGTAATAGTGTCCAAATATGTGATTGGCAGAGTACATGGCACTTTGTTGAAAGGATTTATGGCAATACCTGCGTATACATTACCTCGCTTTAGCATTCCATATACATCCTGGAAGGACAGTATCTGTGTGTGTATTCTCTGCCCATCCTTTGAAAGTCCCTCCCATCTGCGAAGTGACTCCCAATCTGTAAACAGAGGCAAAACCATGCTATCCTGGTCTTCTGCTGTACCAGTTAGCTTGACTTGAGATTTGAGCATGTAAAAACCGATTTTGGTGTCTTTGGTAATTACAGCTACTCCCTTTTCATTTACCTCTGGTTCTTTTTCCATCTTTATAGGTGTAATAAAATGCGCATGGCTTGCGTGATATGCCAAAGTTCCATGATAAGCATTGTCCTTGCCATAAATTGAAATACCATTTACAAGTCCTGCTAATGCAGGGTTTTCGATTGAAACCTTTGGATCTATCTTGTCCTGTGGCTTTATATTTGTGATTACAGCATATTTTCTAAGCTTCACATCATCTGAAAGTGAAAGCTGAAGTGACACTTTAGTATCAGCTGCCTCCTCAACTATAGAAGAACGCTCCCCCTCTGAAGCTTCAATAGCCTGAACTTCGCACTCATGGAAAGCTTCTCCAGCCTGGCATACATACACTCCATCACCTTTTTTTATGCTGCCAAATAATTGTCCTGTGATAATGCTGCCATTGCCATCTAGCATAGTGGTAACACCATCAATTATCACATAAAATCTCCTGCCATTTGAAACAGACTCTGTCACATCTGAATCTTCTACTTTGATATTTTCAGCAGTATTTTCCTCTATATTTTTTTCCTTTTTCTTTTTGTCAAATAAACCCATAACATATTCTCCTTGCTTGTATCTTTCATGCTCACGGCACTTATCTCATTATAATCTAAATGTGGGCAAAAAAAAACCTTCCACACGCAAAGTGTGAAAGGTTTAGTGTTCATATTAGAGTTCAGAACCAAAAGTATTTCCTAATTTATAGCCGTAATTCTTTACATACCAGTTAGCATCATCCTCTAAGCTCTTTCTAGCTTCATTCACTGACTCGTAACCATAATAGTAGTAGTTCTTGTCAAATGATGCAGTGTAGCTGAAGCTGTTGTAGAGGCTGCCGTAATTGTTGCGATATGCGCAAACACCCTCATCATTTATAGAAACATCTACAAACTCGATAAATGCAAAGTAAGTAACTGAATCAGTTGCATCAGAATCCGGGTCAGCTAAATCTACGTGTGTCTCATATAGTAAGTAAACTTCATTACCCTCTGTTGGGTCGTCGCTTGTGAGAAGATATGCGCCAAGGTATTTTACTTCATTTATTGTCTCAGCCTCTGACAGGTTAGCATCCTCAACTACCTTGTCCTTGCCGTCTTTTATAACATCAGCAAGGCTTTCTTCTGTAAGCTCTGAAACATCACTTACATAGTGTCCTAAGCCCTCTACAGTGTATTCCTGCTCAAGCACCTCTGGAACCATACCGCACTTTTCAGCACACATTTCGCTAATTGTGTCCTCATCATAGTATGAGCCAAATGTGATTGTTATCTTGTCACCTGCAGAAAGACCATAGCTTTCGCTAGGATAGAATGAGAAATAATCATACACTTCATTTTCGCTGGTTACTTCAATTTCTACTTCACCAGAACCATCAAGACCAGAGAATGAAACCTCTATGTCATCAAATGGATTAAAGCTCTTTACTTCTTCAAGCTCAGCAACCTTAAATGTCTTATCCTCAGATTTGATTCTTACACCATAGTTTTTCTTGATTGTATCAGTTTTTACTTTCCAGCTGACTGTAACCTCATCACCATTTGTGAGCTTCTCGTCTGGTGAAACCTCGTACTTAATCTTTTTGTACAGCTCATCAGCCATGTAGTCGCCTTCATCATAGTACACATCAAAGAAATCTGCCTTTTCAAGCTTTTCCTTGTCCTTGAATTTTGCCTTCTTATAAAGTGTCTCCCAGAATTCATCATCAATTACAACAGTGGCTGTTCCCATTGTATCGTAACCATCAAATTCCACTGAAACGTAGTCGTTGATATTGATAGTATGTGCCTTGATGTTTACTAAAACAGCACCTACAACTATTACCACAAGCACTGCTGCTGCAATAATCCAGCCATATACAGGAACCTTCTTAAACACATTTGTTCCAGAAGCTGTGTTTGCCTCAGGAATTGCACTGTATGTAGGCTGAGCCTGTTCCTTCTTTATCTCTTCTGTCTTTACTTCTTCTGCCTTTGTCTCTTCTGCCTTTGTCTCTTCTGTGTTTGCTTCTTCTGTCTTTGTCTCTTCTGTCTTTGTTTCTTCTGTCTCTTCGCTAGAAACTTCTACTGCATCCTCAGCTGATGCTGTTTCCTCTGGTGTAAAATCAGGTGCTGCTGTTAAAACATCCTGTTTTGTTCCGCAGTTTGAACAAAACAATGCGCCCTCTTCTAACTGTGTTCCGCATTCTTTGCAAAAAGCCATAATTCATCCTCCCTTATAAATTTCATAATCTATATTGTCTCAAATCATTGTTAATTAATCAACAATTTATTTAAATATTTTTATCTTTCATGACCCTTTTTTCTTTATTGCGTAAAGTAATGTAAATAGTTACAATTATTAAAGGTAAAAACTTATTTTTAGAGGGAGGTTCATATGAGCAAAAAAAATGGTTTTATTTCAGAGTTTAAAGAATTTATACTTCGTGGAAATGTAATTGATATGGCAGTCGGTGTTATCGTCGGCGGAGCATTCACAGCCATTGTTACATCTTTAAATGAGGACATCCTCACACCAATCCTTGGTATTTTCGGTGGGACAGATTTCTCACAGTTAAAGGTTACACTTGGTCTTGGAGACAATGCTCCTGTTCTTTTATATGGTAACTTCATTACAGCTATCATCAATTTCTTAATCACAGCCCTTGTTATCTTCTGCATTATCAAGGCAATTAACACAGCTACAGCAAAGGCTGCCGCAATTGTTAAGCGTGATAAAGATGAGGCTGAAGCTGCAGAACCAACAGAAAAGGATTGCCCATACTGCTACAGCAAAATTCACATCAAAGCAACTCGTTGCCCTCACTGTACAGCACAGCTTTAATTAGTCTTAAAAAGTTATAACGTATATACGATAAAAAACGCCTTGGAGAAATACATCTCCAAGGCGTTTTGAATTGTGTCGCGTGAATAATTACTGTTTCGAAAGCTCTATTTTTTTTAGCTGTTTACGTGTACGATAGTTTTCCAGCATCGTCCTAAACAATCTCATTTTTAGTAACAGCACCTTCATAACCAATTCATCTCCTCCCTGAGAAACACCCACTATTTTGTGAACATTTCATGAACTGATTTAAATGTACCATATTTCAGTAATCATTCTCAACTACTTTGGCAAAAAATGGCAAATTATGGCAAATCATGCAACTCGTTTTATCTGTTTTTTACAATTTATCATTCTTATACTAGTCAACCATGCCTATTTGTTTCAACCCACAATATATTCCATCAGCCTCATTGCTATAGGTGACATTTTTTATAATCTCCTTTAGCTGGGCTGGTGCATTCTCCATTAAAAAGGGATGTCCCACTGTTTTCAACATATCCAAATCATTATAATGATCCCCAAATGCCACCGCATCCTTCATTTCGATATTCCATTTTTCGCATAAATATTCAATGCTCTTTCCTTTTGAAATACCTTTGTTCATTACCTCTATTAATATATCTGAGGAGCGAACTATAGACAGACATGGAAATTTTTCCTTTAGCTTTTGTTCTATCTCATCCGTCCTTTCAGGATTACACATACAAAGCAGCTTTCCTATTTCCACCCCTTCTGTCAGCAAATCAAGACTCCCTTCAGTTGCAGTAGCCTCTACAATAGATTCCTCCAAAGCCACTCGCTCGTCTGCTCTATTATTTACTATCCAAGAGTCCATAGAATAAACATTCCATGTACAATCCAGCTTTTCCTCCTCTAAAAACCTGATAAGAGCAAAAGCAGTATCTTTAGTGAATCCTTTAGAGTACATTATCTGGCCGTCTTTTCCTATAATTAATGCTCCGCTATAGCAGACCATTGGGCATACAAATTTGTATCTTTTAAAAATAGGATAAATCCCGGATGGTCCCCTGGCTGTCACTATTACAAAAGGAATGCTTTTTTCTTCTAATTGCCTGATAGCCTGCAATGTGCTGTCAAGCATTCTATGCTTATTATTAAGTAATGTTCCGTCTACGTCACAAAATACAATTTTTCCCATTATTATGCCCTGGTTTTAACTAATGCATCCACTGCATCAAGCTGTGGCATCACCCTAAGTGCGCCCTTTACACGTGTAATAAGCGAAGCTGCTGCATTTGCTGTGGTAAGCATTTTACTAAGCTTTGCTTCATCTAAATTATCAATGCCGTACTCTAATAAATAATGAATCACGCAGCCGCAGAATGTGTCTCCAGCTCCAGTTGTTTCAATAGTTTCATCTGAAAGAAATGGTAAAACTTCTACTATTATTTCTTCCTTGCCCTCTGGTTTGTAATAGGCTCTGCTACCTTCTTTGCCCATAGATACAGTAATTAATGGAATATTAAACTGCTCTCTGATTTTGTGAACACCAGCTGTGAAATCATCCTCACCTGTAAGCCACTGTATTTCATTGTCAGATATTTTCAAATAATCGCAATACTCCATTCCCTTTAATATCTGCTCTTTTGCTGCATCAAGACTATCCCACAATGGTTCTCTTAAATTTGGATCAAAGGTAATTATAGCTCCTGCTTTTTTTGCTTCCTCTAAAGCAAATAATGTAGCCTCTCTAGGCATTTCATGGGTCATAGAAAGAGTTCCGAAATGAAACAGTTTAGTGCTTTTAATGGTCTCTACATCTATTTCGTCCTTTGAAAGCATCATATCAGCCCCTGGATTTCTGTAGAAAGAAAAATCTCTGTCGCCATCAGGAAATGTCTCTACAAATGCGAGGGTAGTATGCACTTTTTTATCCATCATAAGGTTGTCAGTTTTTATCCCCACTTCCTCTAATGTGGCCTTTAGCTTGCGACCAAACATATCGTCCCCCACTTTGCCAATAAATCCCACACTATGCCCAAAGCGTTTTAACATTGCAAGCACATTACATGGTGCTCCCCCAGGGTTTGCCTCAAAAATACTGTTCCCCTGTCCTGATACTCCATTATTTGTCATATCAATCAACAATTCTCCTAATGCTATAACATCAATTTTCTTTTCCATTTAAACCTCCTAAAATCTGCTTCTGCCTTTTTGTAAAGCCCTAAATAAGATTTATCACTGACAGGGCTTGAACACTGACAGCAAAACCTAAACATATATAAGGGCAGTGTACACTTCACTGCCCCATTATATCAAAAGAATATGAAGAAGAAATTACTTTAACAGTTCTAATCTTGAAGGGTCGTTTGCAAATACCTCTTTTGCATTGTCCTTTGTAACAACTACTGGTGGAAGCTCATAAATAGGTACTTCGATAACACCATTGTCAGCTGTTACATCTGTACTAGGCATTCCATTTCCAGCCTGAAGTGAATCGATTATTTCGATTGTCTTTGCTACAAGGTCCTCTGTTGGCTTTGCAACTGTAGAGTACTGACGTCCCTGCCATACCCACTCAACAGACTCATTTTCAGCATCAAGTCCTGAAACAACTGGAATGTCCTGACCTGCGTTTTCGCAAGCTGTGATACAAGCTCTTGCAATACCATCGTTAGGGCAAAGCACACCATCAATATCTTTGTCTGAATAGTTACCAGCCAAAAGTGAATCCATTCTCTGCTGAGCCTTTGCATTGTCCCAATCAGCTGTTGCACACTGGGTAAAATCTGTCTGACCAGAAACAACTACAAGTGTTCCATCATCAATCTTTGGCTGAAGTACTGACATAGCACCTGTAAAGAAGTTTGGTGCGTTAGGATCAGCTGGACCACCACCGAAAAGTTCGATATTGTAAGGAGCTTCTCCCTTTAATTCCTCAAGACCCTGTAATAAAGCCTGTGCCTGAAGCTCACCAGTCTTTACTGAACCAAACTGTACTACTCCATCAACGCCTGTTGTGTTTTCAAGAAGTCTATCATAACCGATAACATATACTCCAGCTTCCTTTGCCTGCTCCAAAACTGAGCCAAGCTGTGAACCGTCAACAGGACCTACTACGATAACCTTTGCCCCATTTTCTATCATAGATTCAATCTGCTGTTGCTGCTGTGTAACCTTCTGGTCTGCTGCCTGAACTATTGGATTGTAGCCTGCTTCTGCAAGCTGTGCAGAAAACATATCCTCAGCCTCTTTCCAGTTCTGAGTACCGAGCCATGGAAGTGAAACACCGATTGTTGCCCCTGCATCAAAGCCTGGCATTTCGCTTGTAGTTGTTGTTTCAGCAGCCACTTCTGTTGTTTCCTCTGTAGCAGCTGGTGTGTCATTTGTAGCGGTGTCTGTAGATGCACCCTCTCTGCTTCCCCCACAGCCTGTAAATGTGGCAGCTAACATTGTTGCTGCCATTGCCATTGACAATAGCGTTCTTTTTTTCATTTTCCATCCTCCTAATAAAAAATTATTTATTTGTGAAGAGTCTACCTAAGATAGAACTCTTTCCACTCTTTTTGTTGTACACATCAAATGCAACTGCTGCAAGAAGTACAAAACCTTTAATAACCTGTGTTTTATCAGCACCCACACCCATGAGCATAAGTCCGTTATTTAGCACTGCCATTACAAGACCACCTACGATTGTGGCAAGGATAGTACCAACACCGCCTGAAACTGCTGCACCGCCAATGAATACTGATGCAATTGCATCCATTTCCCAGGATGTTCCATCAGCAGGACCTGCTGCTGTTGAACGTCCTACAAAAAGTATACCTGCGACTGCTGCTAAAAATGACATGTTCATCATTGTAAGGAAATAAGTCATCTTTACATTTACACCTGAAAGAGCAGCTGCCGCCTTATTACCACCTACCGCATATACGTGGCGACCAAATTTAGTACGCTGTGTAATAATGTGATAAACAATAGTAAGTAACAGTAGTATCAAACCTGGCACTGGGAAAGATGTTCCCACACGACCAGAACCAAATAACCATGTAAAATAACCAATAATTGCTGTCATAAGAACAACTCTTACAATTACAGCCCAAAGTGGATCCTTTTCTCCATTTTCATCACTAGAGTGCTTATATTTTCTAAGCTGTGCAAATATGTAGCAAGCAATACCAATAATTCCAAGTAAAAGTGTGGAATTGTTCATCCCTGTAAATGCCGGACCCCATTCAGGTAAATATCCAGAGCCAAACCATTTTAGCTGTTCTGGAGCTGGTACAGAAATAGAGTGGGAAATCCATATTACGCCACCTCTGAAAATCATCATTCCACCAAGTGTTGTAATGAATCCTGGAATGCCAAGCTGAGCCAGGAAAAATCCGTGCCATGCACCTGCTAAAATACCGATTGCTATTGCAATAAGCACTGCTACCCACCGGGGAACGTTGTAATTTTTAGCCACAAGAGCCATT
>CAMNPQ010000069.1 GCA_946548305.1 uncultured Pseudobutyrivibrio sp. | reverse complement strand
AAAAGTTTAAATCTGTTAATTTTTTAACGAACGCCCCTAAAAAAAAAGCCCTCTTACGCTCGCCGATGTGAAAATATTAACATAAGTGTGCCTCAAATTCAATTAAAATTTTTGTCATAAAAGCCTCTCATATAGCCGTTTTCAGAATATTCACAGCTAATTCAGCCAATTCTCTAATTCCGCTCGTTAAAATTTTATCAAGAAATCCCTATTTTTCGTAAAAAAAGAAACTGTAGTACCGTACTACAGTTTCTAAATTGTGTCTCTATTTGTGAAAATTTACCATAAATTCGCACATGAATATTATGGATATATTGGGCGTTTGCTCGATAGTTACAGCTGTTTCTCTGCAAACTTTAATGCCGAATCAATTACAGCATCCATATCATAATACTTGTACTCGCCTAAACGCCCCCCAAAAAAGACCTTGTCTTCTTTTGCTGCCAGTTCCTTGTACTGCTCATATAGTTTTCCGTTCTTTTCATCATTAACGGGATAATATGGCTCATCGCCAGGCTTCCACTCGGAACTATATTCACGGCTGATAATGGTTTTGGGCATGTCATTTCCTTCTTCGTCCTTACCGAACTCAAACCACTTATGTTCAATGATTCTAGTCCATGGTGTCTCGGCATCTGTATAGTTCACTGCTGCATTCCCCTGGAAGTTTGGCTTATCTAATGTTTCATTTTCAAATCTAACAGAACGATACTCAAGAGTACCAAGCTTAAAATCAAAATATGCGTCAATAGGACCTGTGTAAACCACCTTATCTGCAAGTGCATCGAGCTCTGCTTTGTTTTCTAAATAATCTGTGTTAAGGCGCACCTCAATACCATCAAGCATCTTCTCAACCATCTTTGTGTAGCCGCCTACAGGAATTCCCTGATAAAGTGCATTGAAATAATTATTATCAAATGTAAGTCTCACTGGGAGTCTCTTGATGATAAAGGCCGGAAGCTCTGTGCAAGGACGCCCCCATTGCTTCTGTGTATAGCCCTTGATTAGTTTTTCATAAATATCAGTACCTACAAGAGATATAGCCTGCTCTTCAAGATTCTTTGGCTCTGTAATACCGGCTTCTTTCTTCTGTTCTTCTATTTTAGCTGCGGCCTCCTCTGGAGTGACGACTCCCCACATCTTGTTAAATGTGTACATATTGAAAGGAAGTGAGAAAAGCTCTCCTTTATAATTTGCAACTGGTGAATTTGTGAAACGATTGAATGTAGCAAACCTAGTAACATAATCCCATACATGCTTCATGTTGGTATGGAAGATATGCGCTCCATACTTGTGTACATGAATCCCCTCAATCTTTTCTGTGTAGACATTTCCTGCAATGTTTGGTCTTTTATCAATGACAAGAACTTTCTTACCAGCATCTGTTGCTTGACGAGCAAACACAGCACCAAATAAACCAGATCCTACTACTAAATAATCGTACATATTTTTATAAATCTCCCTTTTAATCATTATTCTTTCAAAGCTTTATTATTAGAGTTTTATAAAGCTATCGCTGTCTCAAGAGCAAGCTTCATCATTTCTGTAAAGGATTTCTGTCTGTCTTCTGCTGGAATTTCCTGTGCTGTAACAAAAGAATCAGAAATTGTGAGCATACAGGTTGCATTCTTACCAAGCATATTTGCATTGTTAAACAGTGCAAAGCTTTCCATCTCAACACAATCACATCCGCAACGCTCTTTTACAGCCTTCCAGCCGCCCATCTCAGGTGCTGTGTAGAACTGGTCAGCAGAATGAACCTTTGCTATTTTTGCATCTATTCCAAGTTCTTTCGCCTTCGCAATAGCTACATCATTAATTTTCTTGCTTGGATACAGTGTCTTATCCTCCACGCCATTTGTGTATTTAGCAAATGTACTGTCAGAATATGCGCTTTCAGAAATAACCACATCCAGCACATTCAGTTTATCTGTGTAGCTACCTGCGGAACCTATTCTAATGATGTTTTCTACATCATAAAAAGCATAAAGCTCATAAGAATAAATACCGATAGAAGGCATTCCCATTCCGCTTGCCATTACTGACACAGGTACGCCCTTATAAGTACCTGTAAAACCTAGGCAGTTACGAACTTTATTAACGCATTTTACGTCCTCCAAAAAATTGTCTGCTACGAATTTTGCTCGAAGTGGATCTCCTGGCATAAGCACAGTTTTTGCAAAATCCCCTTTATTCGCTTCATTGTGTGGTGTTGCCATAATTATACCCTCCTTAATTAATTATTTTTAATTTCATTTTATAGCTAGGCTTTTGATTTTTCACAAAAAATCCAACGCCTATTTTATTTGTAATTGTAAAAATAGTGAGCATTTATAACATTGCCCTCTGTTCTATCCAAAAAGCCTTCCTGCCCTGCATCAACCTGAGATTGATGAAGTGCTTGTGCATATGTATATGTGCAAAAAAACAATGCATCAGTGTTAATATTTCCCGAAATAGCCTGAGCTGCCGCATACTGGCATGCACTGTTTGGCCCTTCGGCTAAAATGATTGCCACACGTCCTGATGTAACAGGAGCAAACTGCCCCGAAGCATATATGACACCTGAGACAGTATTTGGAAATCTGGAGCTGGCTACTCTGTTCATAACTACAGAACCAACTGCCAAACGTCCTGCATCTCCCTGGTTGGCTGCCTCCGCCTGTATTAAAGCCGCAAGCACCAGTGTTTCCTCATCACTGGTGCTGTATCCACCGTGATAACCACCGCGCTCGCCAGCCAGCTTCTGAGCCAGTGCCACCTGAGCATCCTGATACTGTTTTTGTATTCGTTTTTCGTATGCTTTTGCCTCTTCTAACTGCTGCTCTAACTGCTCTATCGCAGCCTGTGTGTCCGCGATTTGTCCATTTGTTGTGTTTAATGCCGTGGAAGTATTGCTTACAAGTGTACCTAGCTGAGACTTTTTGGATTCCAAATTGTCCTGGTACGCACTGAGCTCAGCATTTTTTTCTTCGATAGCTGTTTTCGTCTCTTCTAGTTTTTGTTCAGTCTCCTCAAATTCAGCAATAGCCTGCTGGTCGTATGATGTGATTTGCGCCATGTATTCAAGTCGCTGCAAAAATTCTGATATGGAACCGCTCTCTAAGAAATTAACCAATGTATTTGTGGAACGATTTTCATACATATATTGTATTCTAAGCTTCATGGAGTCCTTTTGACTATCCAGAGACTTTTGTGTTTTTTCTAATTCTTCAGTTAAAAGTTCTATGTCTGCTTCTACAGCGGCTATGTCTTCCTCGGTTTCAGATATTTCACCAGTAACAGTAGTGATTTGGTTATTAAGATCTACAATCTGCCCTGAAAGATTTTGAGCCTGTTCTTCAAGCTGGCCCTTCGCTTCCTCCACCTGCTGTTTGGTCTCATTTATCTCGTTTACCGCATTGGATGCTTTTTCCGATTCTTCTTTCAGCCTATCTACCTCTGACTGAGATGCCTGTACAGAAGAACTAAAAAAGCAAAGGACTACAAGTAAAGCCAAGACAAGGCAACCTCTGATTTTTTTCATATATTCTCCTATCGATAAGAGCTGCTGATTGATTCAACGGCAACAGCACCGCCACGAGTCACCTCTATTTTCTTAAATCTTGATTTTAAAAGAGCTATAAGCTCATTATTTTTGTGCTCTGTCAGAGTGCATTCAAACAATACAGAATCCACCCCGATATCTACAATTTTAACATTTCCCCCTTGGTTAAACACCTCAGCAATCTGAAATGCTTCCGTCTTGCCCTCGCCATCAAGACCAAAGACCTTGGCAAATAAAATCTCCTTCATGTGAATCGGTATCGAGGTCAAATCGATAACTTTTATAACCTCAACCATGGCATTTAGCTGCTTTTTTATTTGCTCAAAGGTGGCATCATCAGCTGTAACAGATATAGTCATCCTTGAAACATCTTCACGCTCAGTAGTTCCAACTGTGAGAGTCTGTAAATTATATGATTTAGCCGAAAAAAGCCCAGAAACCTTTGCCAAAACACCTACCTGGTTTTCCACATATAAAGCAATCCATCTATTTTTCATCACTTTTACCTCAGAATCATTTCGCTAAGTGGTGTTCCACTTTTGACCATAGGAAGCACCAAATCGTCAGGAGATACCATAAAATCTATAACTGTAGGACCATTTGTGTTGTTCCTTGCAGCTTCAAGAGCATTTATAATGTCATTGTCGTCTAGCACTCGAATAGCTTTACAGTTGTAGCTTTCTGCCCATTTTAAGAAGTCAGGATAGTAATTTCCATCATCAGCAGTCAAATCTGTAATCTCATATCTTTTGCCATAAAACAGCTGCTGCATCTGACGAACCATGCCTAAATTCGAATTGTTAAATATGCATATAACAATCGGCACTTTTGCAGACATAGCGGTCGCCATCTCCTGCATGTTCATTTGAAAGCCACCATCTCCAGTAATCAAAACAACTGGCTTGCTTCTATCGCCAATTGCCGCACCTATGGCTGCTGGAAAGCCAAAGCCCATAGTGCCAAGTCCCCCGGAAGTAATAAACTTTTGGTCTGAATTAAGCTTTATAAACTGTGATGCCCACATCTGATGCTGTCCAACATCTGTAACTATATTAGCATTAGGGAAAACATTATTGATAGCTTCACAAATATCCTGAGGGCATACTCCGATTTTTGTGTTCGGCATGCCAAGAGGGTGCTCGTCCTCCCATTTTTTTATCTGATCAAGCCACTTTTCAGTGTTTATTCTTTCAGCATATTCAACCAAACGTTGTAGGGCAATGCCTGCGTCTGCGGTGACAGGCACATCCACAGAAACGTTTCTTGAAATAGAAGCTGATGCTATGTCAACATGAACTATTTTTGCCTTTGGAGCGAACTCATCCAGTTCCCCTGTAATACGGTCGTTGAACCTGGTACCTATAGAAAAAAGCACATCGCACTCCGTCACAGCTTTATTCGCTGCAAACCTGCCATGCATTCCGCAATTTCCCACGAAAAGCGGATGATTTTCTGGCATAACGCCCTTTCCCATTACAGTGGTGGTAACAGGAACATTCATTTTTTCAGCAAACTCTAAAAGCTTCCCAGAAGCTCCAGCAATCCTGACGCCTCCACCAGCTAAAATAAGGGGACGTTTTGCACCCTTTAGCATTCTGTATGCTTTTTTCAACTGACCAATATGAACTGTTTCGTTTGGATGATAGCCCCTAATATCCACATGCTCTGGATATTCTGGACTACCAGATATAGTCTGGATATCCTTTGGAATATCAATTAAAACAGGCCCTGGCTTCCCTGTGGAAGCAATCTGAAATCCCATTTTTATGATTTTCCCCATATCCTCACGGTCTCTTACAGTCACTCCATATTTAGTAATAGAGCGAGTCATTCCAACTATATCAACCTCCTGGAATGCATCATTTCCTATCAAATGCAAAGGCACTTGTCCTGTAAAAATCACCATAGGAATACTATCATAATAGGCATCCGCTATACCTGTGATTGTATTGGTTGCCCCAGGTCCTGATGTGACTAACACTACAGCAGTCTTTCCAGTTGCTCTGGCATAGCCCTCTGCCTCATGCACAAGAGCCTGCTCATGGCGTCCCAGGATCACATTTATTTCCTCAGTTTTGTACAGTTCATCCACAATATCTGTAATCATTCCACCTGGATATGCAAATATTGTGTCAACTCCTTCTTCCTTAAGTGCTTTTACAAATAGTTTTCTTCCAGTAATATTAAGTGCCATTTTACATTCCTCAATAGGGTGATTTGCTAATTAGTCTCTCTTGTGTATGTTCTAAAATAGAACTCTATGTCATAGTAGGTTTGCTCTTCGGATTCTTCTGCAAGTGCCCACTCATCCATCTCTTCCAAATTTGGAAAGTAGGTGTCTGCATCATAGGTATAGTCCACATAAGTGACAAATGCCCTGTCACAATCATCCAGCATAAGCCTGTATATACTTTCTCCCCCGATGACATAAATATCATTCGTGTCATACTTTGTTAATTCTGAATTTAATTCTTCTTTAGAATGTACAACAACTGCGTCTTTCACTTCATAGTCAGGGTCTCTTGTCAAAACAATATTTACCCTGTTTTTAAGTGGCTTGCCATTAGGAAAGCTCTCTAAGGTCTTTCTCCCCATAACAACCACCTTACCTGTAGTTGTAGTTCTGAAAAATTTCATGTCGTCTGGAATGCTCACCAGCAATTTGTTATCCTTGCCAATGGCCCAGTTTCTATCTACTGCAACGATAAGATTCATTTTTCCTCCTTATGGCATGTTAAACTGCTATAGGTATATTGCGGATTTGCTCACCTGCTTCATAGCCCTCTACAATTAAATCATCTGTAGTGAAATCATAAAAATTTTTAACATTAGGATTCAATGAAACCTTTGGTGCTGGTAGCTCTGGGCGGCTAAGCAGCTCTTTTATGGCATCTACATGTCTATCGTAAATATGTGCATCCGCTATCACATGAATCAGCTGACCTGGAATCATATCATTAACCTGCGCCACCATCATTAAAAGTATTGCGTACTGACACACATTCCAGTTGTTGGCTGCAAGCACATCCTGCGAACGCTGATTAAGCACCATGTTTAAAACCAGCTTGTCAGAGTTTTTATCCTTAGTCACGTTATATGTGGCTGAATAGCAGCATGGATCCAAATGCCCTGTAGCAAGGTCATGAAACTGATATAAATTTGTCATGATTCTGCGAGAATATGGAGTCTCCTTGAGCTGTTTTAGCACGTAGTCCATCTGGTCTATCATCTGCCCTTTAAATTCAAACTTCTCACCAACCACGTAACCATAAGCTGTTCCGATAGAACCATTTTCATCTGCCCACTCATCCCAAATGTGAGCATTCAAATCCTTTATATTGTTTGACTTGCGCTGATAAATCCACAGAATTTCATCCATTGCCAATTTAAGCGCAGTCTTTCTAAGAGTGATGGCAGGGAATTCTTCTCTCAAATCATATTTGTTTACAATGCCAAATTGTTTGATTGTGTATGCCTTTTCTCCTGTATCCGTCCAGATAGGGCGCACGATTTCGTCTTTGGTATCAGTACCATTTTCCAAAATATCACGGCACATCTCCTTAAAAATCACATCTGCCTTACTCATAGTATCTCCTTTGTCTTTTCTTTCTTATAATACACAGAATAATTTTACCACAACATATTGTGGGATTGAATAGTAAATTTACTAAGATTTGGTTACTTTTTATAGTATCAAAATCAGGCAAAATAAAAGAACCTTGCTACTTACAAGGTTCTTTCAATCCATTCTTAATATTCTTCAAATCCTGTTTGCTTTGCTATAACCAGAAATCGATAATTGCTATCACTGATACAGGTGGAAAGTGTAACCAATTTATCAGAAGTCTTAACCTCCACACCATTTCTATAATGTTCTACCCCAGAACCAGCATACCCAGTCTTTGTCATATTGATAAAGCTCTGACAGCTTGCTTCAGAATATAACGGAAATGCAGCCAAAATCAGCGCATTAGAATACTTTACTGTGGAAAAAATCTGATATGAATATACACCATCTGCAGTATAAATTAACATATCCTGGTTTTCGTCAAAAAATGCTTGCTTGTCAAAACTGTGCAGACTACCAAAAGCGCTCTTATTTCTCATATTATGTCCATACACTACAGTATTGAAATCTTGGAATGTTTTGCTGTTCACTTTATTAGTATAAATAGCTCCTGGATAGCCCTTAGAGCCATCTACATTTTTCATGAGATAATAGTCATCCACTGTGCTTTGAACAATAGGATAATTCACTTGTGTATTAGGAATATATATCCATGCATAAATATCTGGATTATATGAGGTCAGAGCCTCAAAATCCACCTGACCATTTGCATCATATAATGACAATTCTTTGGCACTAGCCTCTGTAGTATTAATTGGAGCTAAAAAGCTTGTGAGAGACATAACCAAAGCCGTTGTTATTCCTAGTATCTTCTTAAAATTCATAGCTGTCCTCCTAAAACTTTACTGGTTGTAATAAATATTATACCCAAATTGGGAAGTGACAGCTATAGCTATTAGTAAAATACATAATTTTTTCAAATTTCATTGTACCGATTCCATCAACTCGAAGTTGTTATACACAGTTTTTAAATATTTTTCATTGTTACTGGCAGCCAAAAGCATTGGTGCATAGGCATCTCTTCCACTTATGTTAAACATAAATGAAAAATCCCCAAAATGCTTTTTATACTCCTTAGCAAATTCCATTATTCCGCTCCATATATCTTTCACTCCCTCTGCATTAGGCTCTGGCTGGCTATACTTCGCTTCTACCTTATGTTCATCGTTCAGTTTAAAGCCTTTAAAAGAGGGATTCGAAGAAGATGTAAGAAGCTCAAAGAAAAGATTATATCCACTATTAGGATTATGTTTCTTCCATAAGTCTCTATTATCTCTTGATGAATACATATATGAAACCAAGCTATTATTTAGTAAAAAAGTCTCACTCATATCTGGTTCTGAATTAAATGCTGTGTTAGTTCCTGCGACTATCCCGGTAAGACTGCAATCTATGTGCCATTCCTTTTCAAACAAGGTCTTTAATGCTATGAACCCGCTACCTGCCCAGCCAATATCTATAGCTACAGCACTTTTTGCGTCACCAATAATATCTTTGTAATAGCTGCAAGCCAGATTTGATTCAACTGAATATATTTCTATAATCTTACTCCAATTGGCATCTAAGAAGTTCTCAAATACACTGACATTAGATGAGGTGAGAATTTCATCCTTTTCTAGTAGAGTAGTAAGCTCCTCCAACTCCATTTCTTTAAGGAGTTGTGAAAAGCTCTTTTTTGCTCCTACCTTATGATAGACAAGCTTTCTAATATAATCATACTTCATATACCTGGCCGACCATTTTGCCGCAGCCTTTCTGGAAATCAAAACGTATTCAGTGTTCTCATTTGGATATAGCATGTCATAAACACATTTTATGATTTCACCATCACGAGACAAAAATAATAGCTTTTCGATTTTGTTATTATGGCAGTACTCATGTATAAAATGACAGTAGCCTACAATAAACAATCCGCCGTAAATAAACCCATATTCCTGATACAGATTCATGGTAGTAGCCCCAGAATATAGCTTATTATTGACAATTCCTCGATACGCACCTCCAATAATTGGGGAAATATCGTATGTACGATATAGTAACGAATTTTTATTTATATTAGGGTAGTGAAAAGCGTCAAGCCCTGCTTTTTTTGCCTGAACAAAATCGCTGTTATCATTGTCACCAACATGAATAATGCTAAGAGGCTCACCATATTTTGATTTGGCATTCTCCAGCACTTTATTATACAGTGTACCTGTATATTTTGATTCTTGATAGTCGCAAGAAACATATAAATCTTCGTAATCACTGTAATTACATTTTTCCAAAAGTTTCTGCATTATACTTTTAGGAAGATACATGTCAGATGTGATAATTATATGCTTTCCGGCACTAACCAAGCGGTCATATACCTGCTTCATGTATGGGTTTGGATAGCAAAATTTTAATTCTGTTTCTATCTCTAATTTGTAACCTAGGGTAGCAGGTATTCCAGTCTTTTTTTCAACTTCATCCCAAATTTCTGAAAGATTCACTTCATACGAGCCAGATTGGTCAAACTTTTTCTTACGGGCTATTCCTTCACACTCCATTCTGATTCGTTTAAAATCCATATAGCCTAGCTTTTCTCCCATAATATAGAATAAATCAGCTGGTTCAGAAAACGGTCTGAATATCAAAGTATCAAAAATATCGAATGATATCACATTATATTGTATCAGCTTATCAACCAATCCCTCAATTGATGGATGCGTCACAATATGGGATTCTGGTGTATTTATGGATAAACTTTTGCTTTCATATATCTCTGTAGAGTTACAATTTCCTAACCATTTGAAATGTAATACATAAAATGCAAAATTTAGCCATAGTAAATATACCCATGAGAGAATTTTCTGCATTCCTGTCGCTCCATCATGATATGAATGATATCGTTCCCTAATGCCAGGTTTTCTGTTTACAAGAAAGTTGTAGATACGTGTTCTCATATATTTTTCGCCTCCAAAAGTAGTCATAACTATTATAGAATACTTCGTAAATAACAGCTATAGCTTTATCAGAGTTTGTGTGTAGTTATAATAATCATCAATATGTCAATTTTATCATTGACTATAACGAATCTTTATGATACTATTCATCCGTTCGTTTTTTTCTATTTTTTATACCCATTAATAATGATTAATAAATTTAATACTCACATACTAAAGCGGTTTGTTATGGCATTGATTCTTATTACCTGTCTATTCTTATCTAACAGTTTTAGCAGTCAAGCAAATGAAGTTTCTATCATTTCTACCGTATTCAATAACTCATCAGTTACTTATTTTCAAACAAACACTTTAAATCCTGTTCTAGTAGTGGCAAATTCATTCGATTCAGTAAAAAACTTAACTGATTCTATTGATGCAAGTGTCGGTATCAATGCTGGTGCATGGAATACTCAGGGACAAATAAATTTTACTTATGCTAATGGTGTATGGTACTCAGATAATAATAATGCTTATATCGGAGACAGCCTCGCCTGTCTAAAGGATGGCAGGCTTGTAAGTCTTGGATACAATTACACTACAAAAGATACTATTAAATCCCTTGATCCTAAGTGGGTTGTATCCGGATACAATGCTGTCATCTACGACACCTATTGTAAGAACTTTGATTGGAATACAAAACATGACCGTACATTCATTGGTCAGCTCGCTGATGGCACTTATATTGCAGGCACTGGCACGCAAATGACTTACCAGGATTTATATTCATTTGCAAAAAGCATTTGGGGTGATAGCATCAGAATTCTATATAACCTTGATGGTGGCGGCTCCACAAATCTGTATGTAAAAGGCAGGGCAAATAAATCTACAAGGAATGTTCCAAATGCTATTTGCTTTATAGATAGTATCTGACCAACTTTTCCAAGAATTTTTATTGCAGATGGTAGATAGGCTCATTTATAATGAAAGGAGAAAAGTATTGAGCGAATCAGTAAACAGAGAGTACAAGGATAGATTATTTTCCTTTATTTTTGGCAGAGAAGAAAACAAGCAGTGGACTTTATCATTATATAATGCAGTAAATGGCACTCATTATGCCAATGAGAATGATATTGTAATTACCACTATGTCAGATACCATATATATGGGGATGAAAAATGATGTTTCTTTTCTGATTTCAGATATATTAAGTTTGTATGAACAACAAAGTACATATAACCCTAATATGCCTGTCAGGCAATTAATGTATCTAGGAAGGCAGTATGACAAGTATATTAAAGAAACGAGGCAGAATATTTATGGCAAAAAACAGATACATTTGCCAGTGCCAAAGCTTATAACATTTTATAATGGAGCAGAAGATATTGAAGATACTGTTCTAAAATTGAGCAATTCTTTTCTTGACAGTAGCCATAAAGCTGATGTCCAGGTATCTGTAAGGCTCATAAATATCAATTCAGACAAAAATGTTGATTTACTAAAGGCTTGCGCTCCATTGAAGGAATATACTTGGTTTGTGGAAAATGTAAGGAATAACAAGCAGCACTTTAATATGAGCATGGAGGCTGCTGTAGATGAGGCAATAAATACTATGCCAAGTGATTTTCTAATAAAGAAATTTTTGG
>CAMNPQ010000068.1 GCA_946548305.1 uncultured Pseudobutyrivibrio sp. | reverse complement strand
CTCCTGCTTCTCGAACTGGTGGATACGATAAACACCACGTTCCTCTATTCCGTGAGCACCTTTCTCCTTACGGAAGCATGGGCTGTAGCTTGTAAGTGTATATGGGAGATTTGCTTCATCATTAAGTGTATCTATGAATTTTCCAATCATAGAATGCTCTGATGTACCGATAAGATAAAGGTCTTCACCTTCGATTTTGTACATCATGGCATCCATTTCTTCGAATGACATAACACCTGTAACCACATTTGAACGAATCATAAAAGGTGGTACACAGTATGTAAAGCCTCTGTCAATCATGAAGTCTCTAGCATATGAAATAACTGCTGAGTGAAGACGGGCAATGTCTCCCATCAGATAGTAGAAACCGTTTCCTGCTACTTTGCCAGCTGCATCCATATCAATACCATTGAATCTTTCCATGATATCTGTGTGATATGGAATTTCAAAATCAGGCACTACAGGCTCGCCAAATTTTTCAATTTCTACATTGCAAGAATCGTCTGGTCCAATAGGAACGCTTGGGTCGATGATGTTAGGAATCTTCATCATGATTTCTTCTACCTTGTCAGCGAGTTCCTTTTCTACAGGCTCTAAATCCTTTATCTGCTGCTTTAATTCTGCAACTTCCTTCTTTGCAGCCTCAGCTTCTTCCTTTTTGCCCTGTCCCATAAGAGCACCTATCTGCTTTGAAGCCTTGTTCATCTCAGCTCTCAGGTCATCAGCCTGCTGCTGTGTAGCTCTTCTTTTGTCATCAAGCTCAATTACTTCATCCACAAGACCAAGCTTGTGCTCCTGAAATTTCTTTTTAATATTCTCTTTTACTGCGTCTGGATTCTCACGTAAAAATTTAATATCAATCATTTTATTTCTCCTAATCTGCTATTAGTTCTTTTTTGCAAGCTTTACTTTGAATATGTACCAAAGCTGTGTTGCAATGAAGATAGATGAATATGTTCCTGCAACCACACCAGCTAAAAGAGGCAATGCAAATTCTCTAATTGATGAAACACCAAGGATAAGAAGCATAAGTACCATGATAGCTGTTGTAATTGATGTTGAGATACTACGTGATAATGTCTGTGCTAATGAGCTGTTGCAAAGCTCTGCCAGGTTCTCATTTGTCTCTGTTCTAAGTGCCTTGTGATTTTCTCTGATACGGTCAAACACAACGATTGTATCGTTGACAGAGTAACCGATAACTGTAAGCATACATGCGATAAATGCAGAACCCACAGAAATACGGGCAAATGCGTAAAGTGCAAGTACCACAAGCACATCATGGATAAGTGCAATAATTGCTGATGATGCAAATCTAAGATCCTTAAATCTGAACCAAATATATACAAGCATACAAAGAACTGCCACTACAACCGCAATAAGAGACTGGCTACGCATCTCACCTGAGATAGTAGAACCAATACTCTGTGATGTGATCGATTCCTCAGCAACAGAATATTTGCTTTCAAACATTTCGTTTAAAGCTGTACGCTCATCAAGTGTAAGTGTACGAGTCTTAAAGATAGCCTGATTGCTTCCATCTACAGTTGTTGTCTGAACGCTGCCCTCGCTAACATCAATAGTGCTTGCAATATCAGGAACAACTACGTTATCCAAATCTTCCAGTGAATAAGTCTCATTAAAATCTACTGTAGTTGATGTTCCACCTAAGAATTCAAGAGAATAATTTAATCCTGAACCAGTTGTAGCTTTACGAACACCCATTGTTATAAAGCCTGCTGCTATAATTACAACAGAAATTGTAATAAAAATAGCTTTCTTTGAAACAAAGTCAAACTTTGTAGGCTCTTTAGCCTTTCCGTATGCCTTGGCTGAACGAACACCCAGTGCATAGAAAGAATTCATAAGTATACGAGTGATAACCAGTGCTGTAAACATTGATAAAACAACACCAAGTGCAAGTGTAATAGCAAATCCCTTTACAGTACCCGAACCGATTATTCCAAGCACCGCTGCTGCAATAAGTGTTGTAATATTACCATCTAAAATAGCAGATAAAGCCTTTGAGAAACCTGTTTCGATTGCTGAAATAACAGGACGCCCTGCCTTGATTTCCTCTCGAATACGGGCAAAGCAAATAACGTTTGCATCCACCGCCATACCGATTGAAAGAATCATACCAGCAATACCAGGCAATGTAAGTGTGATATCAAATGCCTTTAATATGCCAATAAGCATTGCAGTGTAAAGTGCCAGCGCAAGTGAAGCAACCACACCTGGAACTAAATACATTGCTATTAAAAACAGCATTACAAGCACAAGACCTACACCTGCTGCAATAAGTGATGTACGAAGAGCATCAGAACCAAGCTGAGCACCTACAACCTGTGACTCCAATTCTGTAAGCTCTATGTCAAGTCCACCGATTCTGATATATGATGCAAGCTTGCTTGCTTCATCGAAGGATTCCATTCCCTCTATTACACAGTTACCATTTGTGATAGCTGAATTAACCTTAGGCACTGAGACAAATTTGCCATCATAATAAATGGCGATTGAATCTCCTGTAAGCACAGCTGCGGTTGTGGCAGCTGAAAATGCCTTAGTACCTTCATCATCAAATGTGAGCTGTACCACATACTCTGTAGCATTTGTGGTCTGATTTGTCTGAGAACCAGCCTGTGCGCTCTTTACATTTGTTCCTGTGGCAATGACAGAGCCATTGTCAATAAGTGTTTGAATATCATAATTGAGTGTACCCTGGATATCACCATTTTCATCATATCCACTGATTGTGTAGTTTGGATTTCCCTCAGAATCATACTGAGTTATGAAATAAAGTGTACCTGGTGTACCAAGCTCCTCCAAAAGAGCATTGGCATCAGAAACACCTGGGATTTCAACTGTGATTCTCTTGTCGCCTACTCTGTAAACATTTGCTTCTGTTGTAGAGCTTTCTTCTCCCAAGTCGTTTTCGATACGCTGCTGTAGCTTAAGGATTGTATCCTCCATCTGCTCATCTGTAGGTGTCTTGCCCACTGCCTCATAAGTGATGGAAACACCACCATCCAGGTCTAAGCCCAGCTTTAGGCTGTTATCATTTTTAGCAATTGTGCCTGTTAAAACCATCGCTGCATAGTATCCAAGCAAGCAAAGGATTACTACGAAAGCAAGCAGGCAGGCAATACCCTGTCCCTTTTTTAAACGCTTCATCTTATATATTCTCCTATTCTATTTATTGAGCCAGCTCTTCAAGTTCAGCTGAGTGAACCTTTAAAGCAATGGCGCATTCAATACGTTTTTTCTGTAGCTCGCAGCCCACATGATAATTTCCCAAAATGCTTCCAGTGAAATTATAGGCGTTTGCTGCAAAGCCACCGCTGCAGTAAAATCTGGCAAAGCAATTTTTACATTCTTCCTTTGCGTAAACATTACAATGCTTGAACTCATTTACCACATCCTTCTTTTTAACACCTGTCCATACATCCCCAAGACAGAAATCTGTATTGCCAACGAACTGATGGCATGGATACAGCTCTCCAGTAGGTGTGACTGCCATATATTCTGTTCCAGAGCCACAGCCTGACAACCTCTTGTAAACACAAGGACCGCCTTCCAAATCTATCATAAAATGGAAGAAATTGAAGTCTTCATCAGTTCCCTGACGCCTCATCATCTCTGCCGCCAGCTTATCGTATTCTTCGAAAAGCTGTGGCAAATCCTCTTCCCTTATTGAATAATCATCTGTCTCCTTTGCAACAACAGGCTCTACTGAAATCTGTTTGAAGCCCTCGTCTGCAAGGTGCAGCACATCCTTTGAAAAGTCCAGATTGTTTCTGGTGAATGTGCCTCGAATGTAATATTTATCCTGATTTCTTGACTCTGCCAGCTTTTTGAATTTAGGCATTACTATTTCGTAGCTTGGAGCACCTTTTCTAAAAGGTCTCATAAGATTGTGTATTTCAGGACGTCCATCGCAGCTTAGAACCACGTTGCCCATTTCTTTGTTTGCAAACTCCTGAATCTCGTCATTCAAAAGTACACCGTTTGTGGTAAGTGTAAACCTGAAGTTTTTATTGTGCTCTTTTTCAAGAGAACGTCCATAAGCAACTAAATCCTTTACGACCTGCCAGTTCATAAGTGGCTCTCCACCAAAGAAATCCACTTCCAGGTTTTTCCTGCTGCCAGAATTAGCCACAAGAAAATCAAGTGCCTGCTTGCCTACCTCATAGCTCATAAGCTCACGCTTTCCAGTGTGATACTCGCCCTCCTCGGCGAAGCAGTATTTACATGCCAAATTGCAATCGTGTGTTATATGTAAGCAAAGAGCCTTGACCACAGTAGGTCTTGCTGTGAAATCAGCTATATGAGGCTCATAATTATCCTCTGTAAACAATGAACCATCTGCGATGAGTTGATTAATCTCTGAGCGAATTTCTGAAATCTCTTTTTCATGTCCCTCGCCATGATTTTCTTTCATCCTTGCAAATGCTTTTTCTTCTCCAAGCTCCTGCCAGAGAGCCAGGAATTCGTAGGTAATGTCATCCACCACATGGATGGCACCACTATTTATATCTATTACAACGTTGTAGCCGTTGTTTTTAAACTGATGTATCAATTAGTATTAAGTCCTTTCATAAACGCACAATAGACCGTTCTCCTAATAAACTAAGAGACCGGCCTTCACGTTAAAAATAAAATTTACAAAAACGCTTAGTTCTTGTGCTCACAGCTCTGGTTGCCGACTGTACATGAAGTCTTGCAAGCTGACTGGCAAGATGTCTGGCACTCACCGCATCCGCCTTCTTTTACTGTGTTCTGTAATCTTTTGGTGTTAAGTGTTTTGATATGTTCCATTCTATACGTCTCCTTTTATATACTGAGGACAAAGCCCCAAAAAACTAGTGTAAATTATACTACAGCTGTGGGAAAATATAAAGTTTTTTCTATTCAGCTGCTGTATTTGTGGAATTAACTACTGCATTTTCCACACAAAAATCTGTCGCTTTCTCTGTCAAATAAGCAAGTCTAAAGTATCTCTCGCCACTATATCCTTCTACAGAAAAATCATTGTAGAACTCAGTCTCATCGGTGTATCCCATCTGTGTATAGATAGGTGTGATAAACTCCTCATATCCAGCCTCGTCCACTTCGATATTCTCTGCCTTTGCAATAGCTTCTAATATAAGCTCAGTCTCTGTAGATTCTTTGACTCCTTCTGTCAAATCAGTCACTATGTCATCATAATTCTGTCCAATTGACTCAACGTAGTCCTTCATTGTGGTGCCATAAGCCTGATACTGCAAATCTTGAATGTATAATATCAGATTTACCCTTGCCTGAAGCAGATCCTCTGGAATTTCTGAAACAGTGGAGTTGTTTATAATTGAATTAAGTACTGCTGTTTCTGTGTCATTTGCAAGGTTGTCCTTAAGCTGCTGATTGTAAGCTTCCTTAAGTGACTCCTTGTACTCATCAACTGTATCATAGCTAAATTGCTCCTTAACTATTTCATCAGTCAAATCATCCACTGATTCTATGGCCTTGGCTATGTAGTTTACCTGGAAAGTGAAAACCACTGTCTGTCCAGCTAAATCTGCATTACCATAGGACTCTGGGAAAGTTACCTCATATGCAACCTCTTCGCCAACACTATGTCCCACCAGACCTTCGGTAAATCCATCTATAAAACCACTACCGCCACCTGCCATGCAGTTTCCTGCAACATCAAGTGTCTGGTCTTCAGCTGAGCCTCCATCAAATGCCACACCATCCTGAGACCCCACATAATCCACATTTACCAACGAATCCTCCAGTATCTCAGTCTGAGAATCATCAGGAACATACAAAGCAGCAGATGCCACCTCATCAGCCACATAGGTCTCAAAGCCCTCATCTGTGTATTCATACTCTCCCTCAAGAGTAACTTCAATTCCCTTATATTCCCCTAATGTTACATAATCATCTACGTTATATTCTATTTCCTTTGCCTTTGTATCAGCACTATTTTTCTCTGTTTTGCTGTTATCTGCAGCATCCTCTGTAGTGCCCTTGTCACCACACGCAACCATAGAAAATGCCATTAATGTTGCTAACAAAGACACAACTATTTTTCTTCTCATGAATTGTCCTCCATATAAAAATCTTTGTATAATATAGCACATCCTTTGGCATTAGGCAAAAAAAAGCCAATCCGAAGATTGGCAAAAAAAGTATTATCTTATCTATTTTTCTTCTTTTAAATTGTTTTTCTTCTTTTTGGACTTTTTGGGCTTTTCGATTTTTTTCGTTCTATCATACATCAATGTCATCTTATAAATCTTTTTTGCAAGCTTGTCTGATAGTTCGCCATCAAGCATTCTCCACTGCCAGTTGCCCTCTTTTGTGCCTGGTATGTTTATACGATGATATTTGCCAAGTCCCAGATAGTCCTGAAGCTGTGCCACAAACAGATTTGCCACAGAGCCCATCCCAGTACGTATCATGCCCCAGTTAAATGGTTCACATTTTGCGATTCCCATATATTTTCTGGCATATTTTCTATCTCTTTTTTTTGCATCGAAATACCATTCCATAATTGTGGCATTGTCATGGGTGCCGGTATAGCAGACGCAATTGTTGTTATAGCTGTGTGGCTGATAATTGTTTGGTTCACCTGAATCAAATGCAAATTCCAGCACCTTCATTCCAGGCCACTTACTATCCTCCAAAAGCTTTACAACTGTAGGGGATGGCTCGCCCAAATCCTCTGCAATAAACTCAGTTTTTGGAAATTCCTTAGCCAGTAATCCCACCAAATCCATTCCAGGACCTTTTTTCCATGTACCATTCTTTGCAGTATCATCCTTGGCAGGAACAGCCCAGTATTCATCAAAGCCTCTGAAATGGTCTATTCTAATCACATCGTAAAGCTTTGCTGCTCCATCAATCCTACGCAGCCACCATTTGTAGTCATCATTTTTTATTGCTTTCCAATCGTAGCATGGATTGCCCCAAAGCTGACCGTCAGCACTAAAGTAGTCTGGTGGAACTCCTGCCACCTCAACAGGATAATTATCCTCATCCAAGCTAAAGAAATGTGGTTCTGACCATACATCACAGGAATCCAGTGCCACATATATTGGCAAATCACCTATAACCTCTATGCCAAGACCGTTTATATAGCTTTTCAATTTAGTCCACTGCTCAAAAAACAAATACTGAATATATACGAAAAATTCAATATCCTCTGAAAGTTCCTTAGTGTATTTTTCCACTGCGGACTTTTTATGCATTCTGATTTCTTTATCTGGCCATTCCTGCCAGCTAACCTGACCAAAGTGCTTCTTTAGAGACATAAAAAGAGCGTAGTTTTCTACCCATGGATTGGCTTGTCTGAATTTTTCAATTTCATCTAGATTTTTTTTGTAGCCTCTGCTTTTTGCCTTCTCTAAGATTTTAAATCTACTTATATATATTTGCCCATAGTCCACATACCTGGGATTAGTACCCCAATTTTCTTTTTCCACCTCGTCTCTCGTGAGCAATCCTTCGTCTATTAGCATATCTAAATCAATAAAGTAAGGATTTCCCGCAAAAGTAGAAAAGCTCTGATATGGGCTATCTCCATAGCTGGTAGGACCTAGTGGCAACACCTGCCAATATTTTTGTCCTGCCTTCTTTAGAAAGTCAGCAAAATCGTATGCCGCTTTTCCAAAGGTACCTATTCCATAGGCACTTGGCAATGAAGATATGGGTAGTAAAATACCGCTGCTTCTTTTCATCTTATTTTCTCCTTATCCCTTAACTGCTCCAGCAATTACACCCTTAATAATGTACTTTTGTAGACAAATATACAGAATAATAATTGGAAGCACTGTCATCATAATACATGCCATCATAGGACCCATTTCCACATGTCCATAGCTTCCTCTAAAATACTGAATTAAAATAGGAATGGTCATGTATTTTTTTCTATCCAGGACAAGATATGGCAACAAATAGTCATTCCACAGCCACATAGTCTCAAGAATAGCCACTGAAATAAGTGTAGGCTTTAAAATAGGTAATACTATTTGAAAAAATGTCTGTATAGGGTTGCAGCCATCAATCATCGCTGCCTCCTCTATTTCCAGTGGAATGGATTTCATAAAGCCAGTAAACATAAACACTGCAAGTCCTGCGCCAAATCCCAGATAAATTATGCATATATTAAATGGTGTATCCAAATCCAGCCTGTCTGCTGTAGATGAAAGTGTAAACATAAGCATCTGGAATGGTACTACCATTGAAAATACAAATAAAGCATAACATACATTTGAGAGAATTCCGTGAACACGGGTTATATACCATGCACACATTGAAGTACATACTAAAATCAACACATCTGCTGATAATGTAATTACTAAGCTATATCCAAAAGCTGCTGCAAAGCCCTTTGATGCTAAAGCATTGGTATAGTTTTCAAGACCTATAAAGCTTTCAGCGTTAGGCAATTGAAATACTGTGCTTGTGCTGATAAATGTATCTCCCTTTAGGGAATTTATCAGTATCATAAATACTGGATATATCCAAAAAATTGCGAGCAAGCAAAGTATTATAAACACAATTATTCTGGCAATATTTTCTTTTGCTTTCATTATTGTTGCACCTCCTTAGATTTAGTAAATTTCAACTGAATCATGGAGATAATGATTACCATAATACAGAATATAACTGCTTTTGCCTGACCATAGCCCTTCCACTGAGGTCCTGAACGACTGTAGAAAGTGTTGTAGATATTAAGCGCAAGCATTTCTGATGCATGGGCTGGCTCTCCACCTGTCAAAGCAAGGTTTTGATCAAAAAGCTTAAAGCCATTTGTAATAGTCAAAAATGTACATATTGTAATGGAAGGCATCACGTTTGGTATTTTAATTCTAAATAAAATCTGTCCTGTTGTAGCCCCATCGATTTTTGCAGCCTCTATATAGTCATCTGGAATAGACTGTAATCCGGCTATATAAATAATCATCATGTAGCCTATCTGCTGCCAGCACATCAGAATTGTCAAGCCTATGAAGCCATAGGTTGCATTCAATGCCAAAAGTGGCTTTTCCAATAATGACAGCACACAGTTTAACAATATCTGCCAAATATAACCTAACACAATACCGCCAATCAGGTTTGGCATAAAAAATACCGTTCTAAAGAAATTTGAACCCTTGATTTTATTTGTCAGTGCCAAGGCAATTGCAAAAGCTATTACATTTATCAGCACTGTTGATACTACAGTAAATAATGCGGTAAACCAGAAGGAGTGCCAAAATTCGCCATCATGCAATGCGTACACATAGTTATCTAAGCCATTAAATGTTGCCTTTTTTATTGTCGTAAATTTACAAAATGATAAATACAGGCCCTGTACAAAAGGATATATAAATCCAACGCAAAACGCTGCTAGAGTAGGCAACACAAATATAGGCCAGTATTTTCTTATCGCTTTTTCCATACTAATTCCTTTTCAAAAAAAGGAGGGCGCATGTTGACGCCCTCCGCCAAAATCATCTGTTAGTTATTTGCTGCAGCATATTCTGTAGCCCATCCGTCTACGAATGCTGAAACCACGTCATCCCAAGAGCCTGTGCCTGCTGCATAAGCTGTAAGAGCAGAACCTACACCATTCTTCCATTCCTCTGATGGCATAGTTGTAAAATTCCAAGAAACAGGAGTCTTACCTGCTTCTGTGTATGCTCTATCGTTAAGAACGAAGAGGTTTGTTGTATCTGCTGCCTGCTTGAATGGAATTACACCAATCTGCTCTGATAACATGTTTGTACCAGCTTCAGATGTAACCATCCATGTAAGGAAATCAATAGTTGCCTGAATATCTTCCTCAGATGCCTCTGAGTTTACACACCAGTAGTTTTCTGTACCTGTGCAAAGTCCCTGTTTTGCCTCATCACCAGCACCAATATAGATAGGAATCATTGCAAGCTCATCATCTGTCATACCCTTATCTGTAAGATTTGCATACTCCCAAGAACCATTCTGGAAAAATACTGCCTCACCTGAAGCGAATTCATTTTCAGCATCATCCCCAGTCTTTCCTGCAAGATCTGCTGGTGCGCATGTAGCATTATTGATGTATAAATCCCAGATAGCTTTATAATTGTCCAGATATGTTCCTTCTATAGCATCTGTAGAGTCAATGCCCTTATCCTGATACTCAAAATAAATTGGGAGATTTGCCAAATGTGTCTTAAATCTCCAGTCAGAAGAGCTGTCCATACCTGCTGATGTAAATGCTGCAAATCCAAGCTCATCTTTTCTTGCTGTAATATCTTCTGCTACTTTCTTTAAATCATCAAAGCTAGCAATGTCATCTACTGTGTATCCTGCCTGCTCAAGGAGCTTCGTATTTACGATAAGTCCATAAGACTCAATAACATAAGCAATACCTGCAACTGCATCTCCATCGTATAATGCATAGGAATCGCTTGTCAGCTCATTGTAAAGTGATGTGTCCTTTAAGTCATAGCAATAGTCTTTCCAGTTTGCAAGACCAACAGGACCGTTTACCTGAAACAGTGTAGGGGCTTCATCTTTGATGATTTCAGAAGACAATGTCTCCTCGTATGTACCTGAAGCAGCTGTAATAACTGTTACAGGAACGCCTGTCTCTTCGGTATACTGTTTTGCAATCTCCTGCCATGCTTCATCAGCCTCAGGCTTAAAGTTTAAATAGTAAACCTGACCATTTGAGCCATCAGCTGTGGCAGTACCATTGCTTCCTCCCTCTGAAGCAGTTGAACCATCGCTACCAGAGCCACAGCCAGCAAATGCAGCTGCAGACATCATAGCAACCAACCCTAGTGCCAATACTTTTTTCATCTTCATTTCTTACACTCTCCTTCATAAAATATGTGAATTGTATTTGTTTAACACAAGGAATTTTCCTTATGTAAAAACCTGTTAATTACTCCAGTGTTTCTCCAGCCCTAAGTGTAGTGGAAAGAGTCACGTGTCTATTTGATTTTTTCTTGCTTATAATATCTACCAAAAGTTTTACGGCTTCGCTTCCCATTTTTTCCATAGGTTGGCAAAGTGTAGACAATACTGGATTTATATATTCTGAAGCCTCTATGCCGTCAATGGCTATAACTGCCACATCACCAGGCACCTTTTTTTTAGCTTCCTTCAAAGCTTTCATTGCTCCCATTGCCATGTTGTCAGATATGGCAAATAAAGCAGTAAACTCTATTTCTTTTTTTAGCCAGTACTGCATTCCCTTGTATGCATCGGCAATGTTATAACTGTTTATCTCGATTATCAGCTGTTCGTCTAAAGCAATACCAAAATCCTTTAGAGCTCTCTCATACCCTGCAAATCGCACCTGGCTTACTGAGCCATCTTTAGAACCAGATAAAAGGACTGCAATTCTTCGATGTCCTCTGCTATATAGCTGCTGTACTGCATCATAAGCAGCCTGATTGTCATCTATGCAAACACTAGAGTATTCTGATTTATCCAAGGTGCCATACTTGTTGCTAAACGTGCAGCATACATATGGAACATTGATGCTTGTCAGCTGTTCTTTTGTATAATCCAGCTTTCCTCCAAGAAATATCAATCCCTGCAGCCTCTTGTCCCTTTCCATTCTGGCAGCTGTGAGTATTTCATCATCAGAAGCACCGATTTGCTGCATCACCATGGTATATCCCGCCTTTTCAATTCGGCTTCCAATGGCAGCGATAATATCTGTATAGAAAGGGTTGGACATTCCTCTCACCACAACTCCAATATTGTCAGATGAGGATTTTCCCAGCTCTCTGGCAC
Organism: uncultured Pseudobutyrivibrio sp.; assembly: GCA_946548305.1. Lineage (GTDB taxonomy): Bacteria > Bacillota > Clostridia > Lachnospirales > Lachnospiraceae > Pseudobutyrivibrio. The sequence continues at coordinate 425 of CAMNPQ010000068.1, read as the reverse complement.
TGGTGTTAGGTATGTAGTTATATTTTTCAACAACCTCAAGTACCTTTTCCTTTGCAGCTTCGCTTACATCTGGATGATTGTTTAAAGCACGAGATACGGTACTTACGCTTACTCCAGCTAATCTGGCAATATCTTTTATTGTCATAGTTCTCCCCTTTTTGGAAACGGTACTGGTAACGTTTCCAGTTCATATTCACATCATAGTCTTTTTTATTTTTTTCGTCAATATACCAGCTGTTATTTCTCCCTTTGCAACAATTTAGTCACGTTTTATTCGTAAAATTTTCACAAATATTTAATCAGCTGAATCGTCGCAATTTATGACTTCTTGTGGGCTACTTAAGGAAAAAGCCCACAAGAACTTGGCTTTGCCAAGCAACATTTTCTTTCAGAAAATATTGGTCAATCTCCAGTTCTTGATTTTC
>CAMNPQ010000067.1 GCA_946548305.1 uncultured Pseudobutyrivibrio sp. | reverse complement strand
TAACATCATCAGGATAACTAGTACCAAATACATCTTCAATTAGGGGCAAGATTTGTTTAGGCATCCTGCCAACAATAGCTTTTAAAATTTCATCCCAAAGTTTTTCTGAATCATTATTCATAAAAACAATTCTCCTTTTTGTTTGTTATAAAGGAGGTTACAAAGAAGAAAATACCTGTAAAATATAACAGAAGCTGACTGAAAAATCAATATAAAGATTTAGAATTTTAACTTTGGTTTTGATACTGCATTCAATGAGCTAAAACTTGAAGTAAAAAAGACAAATTTATTTATTATAATAAACACCGCATAGCAGAAAAAGATTTTAGAAAGGACTTGACAACATGTAAATGGCTGCAGAGATGAGGGTATTGCATGGTATGCGCCAGCTACAGTTGGACGTAAGGTATACAAACTTACTGAAACAAAATCAAATAAAGTGACCTACACCACATCAAAAGCAGAAGCAGAAGCCCTGGTAGATTCAGGCTTTACCTGTGAAGATGCAGAGTTTGTAGTTTACTAAAAATACTTGAAATGATGAAGGGCTTCGAAGCAGTTGCTTCGAAGCCCTTTTTTACGGCAAGGGGGTTTTGAATTTACCGCAATATTACAGGCAGCCCTTTAGCCCCTCCAGGTATTCATTTGCAAAAGGATAAGTGCATTTTGTCTTGTCCCAAATGGCTACATAGTGGGAGGCAAAATCCATTTCATAGGATTTGAGATGGTTGGATTGTAGTAGTGTATTCCAGCCGCTTGCTATGGTGAAACATCTGCCAGATCGAAGGAACAGCTCTACAGAATCCATGCTGTCTAAATACATAATTTCTAAAGGGTCGCCTCCAAGCAATTCCTTTGTATGTAACAAATATTTTTTCTTTAATGTATCAGGCAAATCCTTTGGCAGAAACAGGGTGGTATTTCTGATTTTCTCAAAATCAGGTGAATCAGCGTCTGCAAATCCAGGATGTTTGTCGTTTGCAATTAAAAAATGGGGCACAGGCTCTTTGGTCAGGCGAAGGGTATTATAGCCTTTGCTCCCTGGAGCATATTCGCTTTGGCATATAATAATTTCTCCTTTTTCTATAGCTGCATCAAAAAGCTCACTATCAATAAAATGTGTGAAATGATGGAAATTTGGATGAGTAACCATAAACTGTCCTGTAATCTCCACAAAATCATCTGTGGCATTTATCCCTCTAAGGAAATTAATAATCAAAGGATTTTGCAGTGCCTTAAAAGAAAGGGCAGCTAGTGTGTCTGAGTATATCTTAGTGCATTTTTTCAGCCCCTTTAAATAAATCTGTCCTTCTTCGGTAAGCACGATATTTCTTTTGACAGAACGGTCAAACAGCTTTATGTTCAGTTCATCCTCTAAAGTATTTATATGCCTTGTGACTGCGGGCTGAGAAATAAAAAGCTCCTCGGCTGTTTTGGTATAGTTCAATGTTTCTGCCAGCTTTAAAAAGCATGTGATGTCTAAAAGTGTCATGGTAAACCTCCCAGTTTGTCTAATTATATCACATATAACAAAAATGTTATATCGAAACCAATATAGGTATTAGAATATGCTGTAAGACCCAAGTATCATTTAATCAAGAGATATTTTGAATAAATTTTCAGGAGGTTTTTATCATGTCTAGAGAAGAAATAGTAGCAAAGTTAATCGAGTTCGCCGCATTATCATTTAAGGTGGATGCGTCCACACTTACAGAGGAAACCAATTTAAATGACCTTGGCACTTCATCTGTACTTCGTGTAGGTATGTCTGCGTCAATCGAAAATGAATTTGATGTAATGATTCCAGTGGCAAGATTTGGAAACTTTGAGACAATTGGCAAGCTTGCAGATTTTGTGTTAGAAGAAGCCGAATAATAAGGAGAGGATAAAAGAATGGTTCAAAACGTAAAAGTAGGAAAGAACATGAGAAGTGTATCCATTGTAGGCATTGGAGCTACACCTTTCATGAACTTAATCAAAAATGATACATACCATGGTTTGACAAATGGTGAACTGTTTGGTCATGCTGCGCTAGATGCTATGAAGGATGCTCACATAGAGCCCAGGGATGTTCAGTATTTTTTCCATGGTTCAGCAAATCCACATGTTCTGTTTAATGCAATCACACCAAACCTTCAGGTGGCAGACTGGTTTGGCATGAGGGGAAAAGGTTCTATTTCCCACTCAGAGGGGTGCTGTACAGGCTATATAGCCCTTGAGGAAGCTGTATTTGCTGTGGCATCAGGAGCTTATGATGTGGTGCTCACAGGTGCTTGTGATTGCGGAACTGGTATGCCTGATGGCAACACACCAGACCACATGAGAGTGGAACTTTCCACAGAAGTGCTGTTTCCAGATTTGGATTCTATTTTTGATAGAGCATATGGCAGGTATTTAGGCGGCGGTCCAGGTATGAACCATGATGACTGGATTAATCTTTATGCCCACGAAAATAATTTGACACTTGAGCAGGTGGATGATGTGTTGAATCATCAGTCTTATCACATGAGACGTGCAGGCGCTCTTTGCCCAAGAGCTATTCGCAGAACCACATTTGATGAGCTTGCAAAAGAAGCAGGCTATGATGATGTTTGGGAATACATGAGAAGTCCTCACAATCCAAAGATGACACAGTATCTAAGAACCAGCTCAGATTCATGTGTTGCTGATGGTGCTGCAGCATGTATTGTGGTACCTACAGAGATTGCCCATGAATTTACAGACAAGCCTGTCGAGGTGCTTGCCATTGGAGCATCTGTTTTGGATGCTATTGTGCCACATTTGGAAAAGAAAGCTACGGCTGAGGCAGCCAGACAGGTGTATGAAGCTACTGGTCTCACAGCTGATGATATGGATTTGGTATTTGTAAACGACTTTATAGGTTCATCTGCTTTCCTTGCAGCTGAGGAAATCGGCTATCTTCCTAAGGGAGAGGGCTGGAAGTATGTGCTTGACGGACGTATTGCCTATGATGGGGACAAACCTATCAACACTAATGGTGGTCGTACCTCCTATGGTCATGCCTTTGGCGCATCAGGACTTGCCGATATATTCGAGGCAGTTACCCAAATGAGAGGTGAAGCAGGACTTCGCCAGGTAAAGAAGCTTCCAAAGCATGTATTTTTACGTGGCTTTGGTGGAGCGCAGAATGTGCGTGCTACAATTCTTAGAGCAGGATTTTAAGGAGGAGAATCATGGAAAACAATAATACAATCAAAACAGAAGACTTCTGGAATCCTGAACACATAGTTGAAAAATTCTGGAATGGTCTGAAGGAAGGCAAGATATATGGCAGGAAATGTAAGGAATGTGGAGCAATAGAATTCCCACCACATCTTGCCTGCAATGAGTGCGGATATCATGAGACTGAGTGGGTAGAGCTCAGCGGAAAAGGCACTCTAAAGAGCTTTGTTTTCACTGGTATATTAAATGCCAGATTGGAGCTTGAGGACAGAGGTTTAAAATATGTATGTGGCGAGGTACAGTTAGAGGAAGGACCATCTATCAACGCAGTAATACTTGGGGTTTCCAAGAAAAAAGGAAAGGAAATCGCAGACAAGCTTCCTTTAAAGGTAAAGCCAGTGTTCTATGATATGGGACGCTACACAACATTATTCTTTGAATTGGATGAAGACTAAAACTTAGCGGGGTGCTCCACGGAGCACCTCTTTTAGGTTTTGGTTTTCTTAAAATTAGTTTTGCTACAGGTATTGCCCTCAAAACAGTATAGATTGTACAATGATAAAAAAGAATTATGAGGTGCAATGCATGTATTTAAATACCAGAAAACACTATTTATCACAGGCTATTTGCCTTTCGTCCATACTGGGGCTGATTGCTCAGTTTTTAAATTCCATATCAAGGGTGATTTTCAGCTCAAAGTTAAACGAGCCTGATATGTTAAACAGTGTGATTTTTAATTTTAATATAGGGGTTCAAATACTGGTAGTGGTGATCACTGCTTCTGTATTTATCTACAATAGAAAGCAGCTGAAGGCTGTGATTGCACTGGTGGGGAAGGAGGACTCAGAAGAAATGGGTCTGCTTCAAAAGGAGTTCAATCCCAGAGGCATATCTACACTCAGGGCAGAATCCATCTATCAGCTGGTGGAAATCTGGGCTTCTATCATGGTCTTTACCCAGATTATGTCCATGGTGTCAAACTATGAATACAAGCGTTTCGTGAATGATTTGTACGCCATTATTCCAATGGAAAATTATGAGGAATCAGTGGTTTTTTCTCAGATATACAATTCCACCCACGGTTTTAAATATATTGGAATGTTTGCAGCGCTAATCATAGGAATAGTCACCACAGCAGTGTTTTTAAAGGATAGGTTTTTAAAGGTTATAGCTGTGATAATCACTGTGTTTTTCTTTTTGGCTTTTTCTCTTTTTCAGATGATAACCTTTGATACCCAGATAAAGATTATAAGCATAGTGTGGACCTCAGTGATTTATCACGGAATGGAAACGGTGGGGCTATTGCTGTTTTCCATTTACCTGGCAAGACATTATAAGGGACTTTAGGAATTTAGATGAACAATGTAAATATTTCAGCAAGGGAAAAGAAAATACTGTCCATATTAAATGCCAAGCATGGCATTGTAAATGGTAAAGAATTGTCCACCAAGCTGGGGGTCAGTGAACGAACAATTCGAAGTGACATAAGCCACATTAATTCTGCTATGGCATCCTTGGGCATTTTGATAGAGGCTGTTCATGGTAAGGGCTACACCATAAATGTGCATGATAGAGCTAATCTCATAATGCTTTTTTCAGAAGAGCAAAACTACATATCAAAAGAAGACAGAATTAACACATTGCTGCTGAAGCTTCTTAGAACCCCACGTTGGTACAACTTAGGTGTCCTAGAGGATGAAATGTATGTCAGCAGCACTACACTGGAAAAGGACATACGCCTTTTAAAAAAGCAGATTACAGACAGACATCCTTATCTTAAAATCCTCAGAAAAGACAACTGTATAATGCTAGAGGATGATGAGCGAAAAAAGCGGGATTTACTCACCAGATTTTATGCCAGAAACTGGGATTATGATTCCAAGGAAGGCATAGTGTTAAAGGAAAATGATTTCGGAGAGGATATACTTAGAGAAATCCAAAATCTCCTAAAGGATTCACTGGATTCTTCCGGGGTTTATCTTGACGACTATGCATTTATTTATTTGACGCTGGCAATTGCAGTGATGCTTCCTAGAGTAAAGCTTGGGTATGCGATAAAGCAGGCAGACGATGCTGATATTGATAATGACATCAAAAATGTGCTTGATAAACTAAAGCTTCATCATGGGATAAACATTTCTGAGGCTGAATACATATATCTGTCTCAGATAAAGGCGCAGCTGGCATTTTTAAGCTTAAAAACCTATTCGAAAAATTATGTGTTGAATAATACCGATATCCGTAGCCATCAAATCGTTAATGAGCTATTGGAGGATTTACTTCGTAAATACGGTATAGATTTAACAGAGGATGATAAGCTTTTTGTGGATCTTACCAGGCATGTACAGGCTCTATTAAGCGGTATTGTGGCACCTCATTTGCAAAATCATGTACTAGGGGATGAGCTAAAAAGAAAAAATCCATTTTTAGGTGACATAGCCCACTACATGAGAAATCAGTTGTCGGAAAAATGTCATATCAGTCTTGGTACAGAGGAAGAGGATTATCTGCTGCCATTTTTAATGCTATCTGAAGAAGCACTGTACAAAAGCAAAAGAGGAGATGGCATTCCCACAGTAGTTATCAGTCATTTTAATGAGAGCATGACCCATTACATGATGGAAATGCTAAAAAGGCATTATGGACAAATGCTAAAGCTGGATGGACCGTATGCCATGTACAACAAGGAACGTGTTAAAAAAGGTGACATCAGGCTGGTGCTTACCACGGTGAAAATGCAGGCATTTAAAAAGTATTTTAATACACCGGTTTTGACTGTCTCACCACTCATTGATGAAAAGGATCAGGCAGGCATAGATTTGTATCTCACAAGCCTGAAATACAGCTATTTATACCAGGTTCCAGCTAAACAGATGGAAGAATATTTTTTAAGAAGCCTTTGCTACACCCTGCCAAATAAAAGCAATCTGATGCTGGCATTTTCCTATATTGAAGATAAAATGAAAAAAGAGCTGGGACTTTCTAATCTGGGGGCTTTTGATTTTGAAAGAGACTATTTTTGTACTCTGAAAAATGGATTTATCTTTTGTTATCAAATCTGCAATGATGTGAACCAGTCTGTGGTCAGTCTGGTGGATTTGGGAAAGGATTTGTCCTGCAAATATGTGAGAAATATAAAGACAGTTATGTATTTACTGATGCCAGCAAGAGAGTGTCACACTCTAGGATGGTTTTATTACATGGCAATGGCATTTGCAATGTATCCCTCCGAACTGAGGGCTGTGTTTGCAGGCACCTCAGTGGAGGATTTGTCATTTAATATCAGCAGAGGATTAGAAAGCTGAAATAGTTTGTTGCAGATTATTTAAATCCTTGTCTAAATGCTTGTACATATTTATATAATATGGATAGAGGTCGTCGTAAGCCTTTTCCCACTCTGGGACAGGTTCTACGACTTCTTTTATTTTAACCATTTTTTTAACAGCTGCTGAAAGGTCTGGATAAATGCCTGTGGCATGACCAGCTAAAAGCACATCTCCAAAAGGCACATCACCAGAAATATCATCAAGGACATAAACTGGTATATGAAGCATAGATGCCTTTATTTTGTTCCAGGTCATAGATTTTGAACCGCCACCTGTGATACGCAGATTGTCAGCCTTTCCACCAGCAGCTTTTATAGTATCCATTACATGTCTAAGGGCAAAGGCAGTTCCTTCAAAGATAGAACGGATAATGTGGGCTCTGTCTGTTGTAAGATTCAGCCCTATAAACATTCCCCTTGCATGGGAATTCCACAGAGGAGCTCGTTCGCCACCAGCCAGATATGGATAGAATAACAGACCATCAGCACCAGGCTTTACAGACAGGGCTGCCTTGTTCATGTAGTCATAGATATTTTTACCAGCTTCAATAGAGCTTGCTATATCAGCCTCACCCATTTGTTCAACGTACCACCTGAGAGCAGCTCCAGTGGTGCCAATTGGTCCGTCATACACAAAAGGCATTGTCTCAAGCCCTACAGGGCGAGTGACAACAGGCACATCACATGCACTGGCACATGGGGCACTGGCAAACACTAGAGAGGATGTGCCTGCACTTTCCCCGGCATCTCCCATTTTGCTAAGACCGATGGCATACATGGATGCCATTGCATCAGAACAGCCAGCCACCACAGGAATGCCCTCACACAGCCCTGTTTCTTTAGCTGCGGATTCTGTAACAGTACCAATAATATCTGTGCATTTAGCCACTGGAGGCATGATTTCAGCCAGATTTACACCTATGGCATCACCCACTTCTGTAGCCCATTTCAGGGTAGACAGATTCATAAGCTGGGTACGGCTGGCGGTATCCAAATCTATTGTCAGCTTTCCTGTGAGTCTATAGTTCAGATAGCTATTTGCCTGCATTATTGTGGCAGTTTTCTCAAATTCCTCTGGCAGATTTCTTTTGAACCAAAGGAGTTTTCCTGGTAAAAATGCAACACTAGGTTGACCGCCTACGATTTTTACAAAATTCTCAAAGCCTATCTTATTTGTTACCTCATCAGTTTCACTCACTGCACGACCATCAGCATAAATAATGGCATTATGCACTGGCTTTCCCTCTGAATCCAGTGGCAAAAGCGTAGGGCACTGTGAGCTGATGGAAATTCCCTTTATATTAGAAACCACATCATCACCAGCTAGGGCAGTCATATATTTAAGAATAGCAATAGTGCATGACCACCACTGATTTGGATCCTGCTCAATCATATTCTGACCAGGGTAAAGCTTTCCCAAGCTTCTAGATGCTGTGGCAATCAGATTGCCTTCTGCGTCCATGATGTTTCCCTTGACATTTGTAGTACCTAAATCAATGCCAAGAAGATAATTTTTCTTCAAATTCATTACAACCTCCCAATACGTTAGTTTTCCTGTTAGCCTAGCCCACTCGTTACGGCTACAAGCATTAGTGTTTCTTCATTTCGCTAACACGCTCCATTCAGAAACCTAATAGCTTGTTGCCTACGAGTTCATTGGATACATACATTCTCCCATAAATATTACGTTTATAGATGGCTACGATTGCCGTTACCTAACGGAAATATAAAAATTGAGGGACGTAAATAATCATTGTAAGGTAATTGATATAAAGTCTTAATAATTCTATGCAGCCACATAGATTTGGCAAGCGCGAGCAAGAGGGCCCCATGCAAGCTAGGAAGGAACCGCGAAGCGGGAGGTTGCCTAGCGCAGTATGGGAGATGGCTTGCGGGAGCATGATGAAGTAGAAGGCTGCATAGTAAACGAGGAGGAAAGTATGTCTGAGAGATTTCCAGGAAAGGATTTGTATCCTAATTTGTTTTCATCTATAAGAATAGGAAACGTAAAACTAAAGAATAGAATTATTGCAGCACCCACAAGCCCAAGCATGATTACAACAGATGGGCTGTTTACCCCGGAAATGGCAGCTTATTTGGAAGAAAAAGCACTTGGAGGCTGTGCAGTGGTCACATATGGTGAGGCTATCCCTCATTCAAAGACGGGAAAAAGCCATAACAAGCAGCTGCAGCTGGATGCCTTTGGAGTGCGCCAGGGGCTTTGTGAATCCACAAGAATGATTCACAATGCAGGCGGTCTTGCAAACATTCAGCTATCCCATGGTGGCATGTATGGTGGACTCACATCTGTAGGTGGCGATATAGGCAAGGATGAAAAAGCCTATGGTCCAAGCGAAATGGATATGCCGGCTGGACATGTATACGAGATGCCAAAGGAGCTCATATATGAAATCATTGAAGCCTATGGAAAAGCAGCAAAGCTTTGTAAGGATGTGGGATATGACATGGTTCAGGTTCATGCAGCACATGGCTGGCTGTTCAATCAGTTTATGTCACCTCTTTTCAATCATAGAACAGATGAATTTGGCGGCTCATTAGAAAACAGAGTGAGATTTTTATCCCTCACACTTGATGAGGTGAGAAAGAACGTGGGACCTACAGTGGCTATAGAGCTTCGTATGAATGGAGATGATTTCCAGGAGGGAGGATTGCACCTTGAGGATTATGTGGAGATTGCAAAGCTTCTAGAGGACAAGGTGGACATGTTTAATATTTCCTGTGGTAATCATGAAGACCCGGCAATGTTTTGCAGAACCCATCCAAATTCATTCTACCCAAGAGGTGTGAATGTATATCTATCAGCAGAGATAAAAAAACACGTTAAAAAACCTGTAGCCTGTGTTGGTTCCCTTAATGACCCGGCACACATGGAGGAAATCATTGCCAGCGGACAGGCTGATATGGTTGAAATCGGACGAGCTCTTGTGGCTGACCCATATTTGCCTAAAAAGGCACTGGAGGGGCGGGCAGATGACATCAGTCCTTGCCTGAGATGCTATGAGTGCTTTGGGGCTACAGGACAGCTTGAAATGATTAAATGCACTGTAAATCCTACCCAGGGACAGCAGCTGGAAGAAAAGTATGGCTACCCATCACCAGAGTTCAAAAAGAAGATTCTCGTTGTAGGTGGAGGTCCTGCTGGAATGGAAGCGGCAATCACAGCTGCCAAAAGGGGGCATGATGTAACTCTTGTGGAAAAGGATTCACGCCTGGGAGGAAATCTCCATGCTGCAGGAAGTGCTTTTTTCAAAGAGGATATAAAAAAGCTTTGTGCTGTTTTGGAGCGCAGAGTAGAAAAAGCAGGGGTAAATGTAGTCTTGAACACTACCGTAAATGCGGATTATGTAAAGAAATTTTCACCTGACGCACTGTTTGTAGCAATCGGCTCTAACGAGCTTCGCCCACCTATAAAGGGCATTGATGGAAAAAATGTAATAATGGCTATTGATGCAGAGCTGCATCCTGAAAAGCTGGGGAAAAAAGTGGCTATCATGGGTGGAGGTCTGGTAGGAGCTGAGGCAGCCTGCTCATTTAAGGAAGAGGGGCATGACGTTTCTATTATAGAAATGAAGCCAGATGTGGCCATGGAAGTAAATTCATTCTACCGCGGTGGTTTGATGCCACACGTACAGGAAAGTGCCACATGCTACGTAAATACGAAGGTCACAGAAATCACACCTGAAGGAGTAATGGTAGAAAACGAAAACGGCAGCTTTTTAGTGGAGGCAGACAGTGTAGTATGCGCTTTGGGCTTTAGACCAAAGACAGCTGAGGTGGATGCGCTCTGCGACTGCGTAGATGAATACTATGTCATAGGAGATTGCAATCGTGTTGCAATGATTTACCAGGCTATGGATGCAGGATACCACGCAGCACGTCGCGTGTAGGGCGAATAATCTATAGGTTTTTGATTTTCATCAGAAAATCAAGAACCGGAGATTGACCAATATTTTCTGAAAGAAAATATTGCTTGGCAAAGCCAAGTTCTTGTGGGCTTTTTCCTTAAGTAGCCCACAAGAAGTCATAGATTTTTGTTTTTCATCAGAAAAACGGAAATCGTATCTGACCAACTTTTACATGTAATGGAAAAGTTGTCCTGCAAAGCAGGATTCTTGCTGACAATTTCATTGTTAAGTCAGCAAGAAGTCATAGGAAATAAAAACATATTAGATGAGCTCGTAGGCATCAAGCTATTAGGTTTCCAAAGCTGAGCTTTTTATGCGAAGCGTGGAAACACTAATGCTTGTAGCCGTAACGAGCGGATGCGGAGGAGATATAATGTCATACAATTTTTTTGTACATACAGATTTAACATTTGGAAAAGATGCCATAGAAGCACTTCCGGGAATACTAGAGTCCGAAGAGCTTGAAAGAGTAATGGTGGTTTACGATGCTGGAGTAAAAGCCGCAGGCATTGCTAAAAGGGTACTTCAGGAAATGAACAAGGTCAAGGGACTGGTAGTCACTGTGTTTGATGGCGTGGAGCCAAACCCTACAAATGAGTTGATTGAAAAGATATATAAGATAGCAAAGACTGAGGATGTTCAGGGTTTTGTAGCTATTGGTGGTGGTTCTTCTATAGATTCAGCAAAAGCAGTAAATGTGCTAATGACAAATGAAGGACCTATTGGAAACTATGGTGGGATAGGTCTTGTAAAGGAAAAGCTTCTGCCTTTGATTGCCATTCCTACCACAGCCGGCACATCCAGTGAGATTACAAATGTGACGGCTCTTATAGACACACAGGCTGTGTGCAAATATGTGGTGATTGATAACAAAATTACACCTACCTATGTAATTGCGGATCCAGAGTTCACACGAACCATGCCACCTTCAGTCACATCTGCTACAGGCATGGATGCTATTACTCATGCAGTGGAATCATACATTTCAAATATGTCAAATCCTTTGACAAAGTATAATTCCATCCAGGGATTAAAGATTTTCCATAAGTATTTGCAGCGTGCAGTAGAAAATGGGGATGATATGGAGGCAAGGGAAAATATGATGCTGGGATGCATCATTACCGGTTTTGGATTTTCAAATGCAAATCTTGGATTTGTTCATGCCATAGCCCATACACTTTCTGCCCACTTTGGGCTTCCGCATGGTATGGCAAATGCATGTGTGCTTCCTTATGTAATGGCCTTTAACGCAAAATGCTGCGAGGATGAAATGATAGAACTGGCAAAAGCCGTAGATTTGCCTCTATCTGGAAATAAGGCAGAGGATAGTCTGGCACTCTCAAAGGAATTGCTAGCCATGACAAAGGCTTTGAAAATAAAGACTCTTTCTGAGCAAGGCATAAAGGAAAGTGATTTTGATATGCTTGCAGATGACGTATTAAAAGAGCCGGTATTAAATTTTAATCCTAGGACAGGCATCACAAAAGAGGATGTTATAAGCATTTTAAAGCAGGCATTTTAAAGAGATAAAACTTCCGCTTAGTAGCGGAAATAGTGCTTTTGAATTCAACATATTAAAGGGGCTATAGTTTATTTATCAAAGAAACAAGGAGAAGAAAAATGAATTACGAATCTACAAGACAAACAGTCCTTTCAGCAATTTTAGAAGCTGTAGAAAAAGGCCTTATAAATGGAACATCAGGAAATATATGTATGCGTACACCAGAGGATGCAAGTATTTGCTGCATCACTCCATCAGGCATTTCCTATACAGGAATGACAGCTGAGGACATAGCAGTTGTAAAGATGCATGAGGATGGAAAAAATGAATGGATAGAAGGAAATTTCAAACCATCATCTGAGCTTCCAATGCATACAGCAGTCC
>CAMNPQ010000066.1 GCA_946548305.1 uncultured Pseudobutyrivibrio sp. | reverse complement strand
TCCGCCAATCATATTGCCAAGAGTAACCCATAACAGATTATGCATATAGCCACCCATTGTTACAGCAACTCCACAAGGATTTAATAATGCTTCTGTAAGAAGCGTCATATTTGCAATGCTGTGTTCAAAGCCAGTAGTAATAAATGCGAATAGACACCAGAAAATCATAATCAGCTTTCCTGCATCTGACTTAGCTCTGAAACCACACCAGGTAGCAAGACAAACAAGCATATTACAAAGAATTCCTCTTGCTACAAGTTGAGGTGCTGTGGCAGACATTTTACCAAGTGCACCATTTGCCATAAACTCTCCTACTGGTCCATTTGCAAGACCAGTAAAATTATAAATAACAGCTAAAAGAATAGAACCAACCCAGTTGCCAAGATAGCATACAATCCAAAGCTTGATTCCATCTGCAACTGTAATCTTCTTCTTTAGCATTCCTGCAGTCATAACAAGGTTATTTCCAGTAAATAACTCGGCTCCTGCGGTAACTACCAAAGAAAGTGCTATGCCAAAGGAAACACCCATTGCCATCTTAGTTACAGGAGCTCCAGCAAGCTGTCCTCCAATTGTAAAAATCAAAAGAATTCCAAACCCAATGTAAGCACCTGCAAGCATGGAGAGTAAAAAGTATCCAATTGGATTCTTCTTTAAAAACGTCACCTTACCAGCCGCACCATTGGCAGCGGCCTCAAATTCATCTTTAAACATATTTTTTCTCCTCTTTAATTAGTGTTGGTTATCAAAGTGAATTCCATCCCAGTAAACAGTGTTATTCATTATTGTTTCTGGCATAAGTTCCACATCCTTTAGTGCATATTCTTTGAACTTTTCAAAGCCCACTCTATCGATAATGTAGCCAATATGCTCTTTTCTAGCTGGTGCATTTGGAGAAATATATTCTTCAACAAATGCGTATGTATTCTTGATGATTTTTACGATGTTGTCTTCATCAGCCCAGATGAGCCAATCCTTGCCTAAACGAGGATTCTTTTTGCCAGTACGTCCCATAATTGTAAGCTTATAGTACTTCTTTTCTGAACGAGTCCAAGCTCTTGTAGGACACTTTGTAACGCAGACACCACAGCCGATACACTTTTCTGTATCGCGGACAATTTTATAATTCTCCAAACGAAGTGCACCAACAGAAAGTGACTGGCAGCCCTTTACGCAAGCATTACAACTAACACAGCGCATTGGATCATACTGTGGCATTGTCTGACCGATAATACCAAAGTCGTGCATTCTAACCTTTGCACAATCGTTAGAACATCCTGTACAAGCTACCTTGAAGTGCAAATCATTAGGGAAGATTTCCTTATCAATTCTTCTAGCTAAATTTGATGTATTGTAGTTTGCAAAAGGACATACATTATTGCCTATGCATGCTGATACATTTCTTGTACCTGAAGCACTATAGCCCTTATCTTTATCCTCACCGTTCTGGTTGATTCCCACCTTCTCGATAATAGGCTGAAGCTTTTTGTTAACTTCCTCCATATCCTCAAGATGGATTCCTTCAATTTCGAATCCCTGACGTGTAGTCAAATGAACATAACCATTTCCATATGTCTGGGCGATTTCCTGAACCATGCCAAGGACTTCTGCATCACAGTATCCGCCTGGAACTCTGATTCTAGAAGCACCGATGCCACGTTCTTTGGTTATTCGCCAAGCATTTTTCTTAGCTTTTTTTGTATTAATATCTAATGACATACCTTATACTCCTTTCTCTTAATCAAAAAGTTCCTTGGCCTCAGTATAGTTAAATACTGGACCATCAAGGCAAACATATTTATCATCCATCTTGCAATGTCCACACTTACCTAGTCCGCAGCACATTTTACGCTCATAACTTGTCCAAATCTGTTCATCAGCAACACCGAGTTTTTGGATTTCCATGATAGTAAACTTAATCATGATTGGTGGTCCAACACAGATAAACACTGCATTTTTAATATCTTGAAATTTAAGATCAGGAATATATTTTGTAACCATACCAGTTGGTCCATCATATTCTTCTGGAGCATTATCAACGGTCTTGATAACATTGATAGTCTTTGACCATTCCTCAAAATCTTTCTTGAAAAGAACATCATCAGGAGATTTGAAACCAGCAATAACAGTAGTGCTTACAGCATCAGTAGGATTCTTTGCAAAATGCTGGATAACTCCTCGCATAGGCGATACACCAGTTCCACCACCAATGATTACTATTTCATTGCCCTTATAATTATTGATGTCAAAACCATTACCATATGGTCCACGGATGAAAAGCTTATCTCCAACATAATTCTCAAATACTTCGTCGGTAACCTTTCCTACACGGCGGATTGTAAAGTCTACAAGACCATCTCCAATTCCGGAAACAGAAATAGGTGCCTCGCCGTATTTTGGAATAGAAATCTCAAAGAACTGTCCTGGCTTGACCTCGCCGTCAAACGCCATCCTGAAGGTATACTCTAAATCTGTATGCTTAATTACTTCTTTTATCTCGGAAAGCTGTGGTATATATTCATTCTTCATTTTATTCACACTCCTTTCCAAGACGATTAACTAAATTAGAATATGAAATGTACTCTGGGCATACGTCGTCACAACGTCCACAGCCTACGCACATATGATATCCAAATCGTTTCTCAAAATCGTGAATCTTGTGCATGACCTTGAATCGCATTCTATCTGCATTATCACTTCTAAAGCCATGTCCACCGGCGATTTCTGTATATCCATCTACCTGGCAGCTAGCCCAAACTCTTCTACGCTCTCCGTTTTTCTCATTATCCTTATAGAAAATATCTTGCATTGTAAAGCATGTGCAGGTTGGGCACACGAAGTTGCACCGACCACAATTAATGCAACGGTTGCCGTATTCCTTGAACAACTCAGACTTCATGGTCTCTGGTGTGATGTTCTTAGGAAGTGTAACCTTTGTTGGATTCTCAGAAACAAAATCTGGAGAAACTGCTTCTTCGTTGCCTGACTTAAATGCCTCTGCTAGTTTCTCATCCTTGGCTTCTACATAGGCATTATCACCATCAAGCTTAAGATACAGATCGTATTCGTCAGTAGTATTTGTTCCCATGCTTACACAGAATCCTGAAGTGCAAGACTCCTTGCAACCCATAAGAACAAACTTAGTCATCTCTCGGGTTCTCTTGTAATAAAAATCTTCAAAACCATTCTTTAAATAAATCTGATCCAGTCTTTTTACTGCATTTAAATCACATGCACGTAAGAATACCAATCGCTCCTTTGCAGGTCCCTTTGGAACTGTTGTTTCGTCCTCAGTAAAATAAAAAATAGTCTCATTGATTGGCAAAAGCGCCTCTTTAAATGAATAATCGGATTTTTTCTCAAACTCGATTTCATCTAAACTTGAAACCTTGTCGTATCGCACCACATCTACGTCAGAAAAGGTACCATCCCCTTTTTTAACTACAGGTGCAAATACATCGTAATCCTCTGCCAGTTTTGAAAAAATGGATGCCATTTCTTCTTTGGAAAACTTGTATCCCATATTTTTCTCCTTTTACAATAATTGCTGATTGAAAGTACGTTAATTTTTTGACAATCCATGATGTAAAAAAGCCCTTCTTGATATTTATTATCAAGTAGGGCTGTTACATTGTCTGTGATATATATCACACTTATTGTGAAATTTCTTTTAAACTTTTCATATCAATTACAGTAAGAAAGCCGTTCTCATGAATAACAATCTCATCTTTTTTCCATGATGAAATAATCCTAGAGACCGTCTCTCGCTTAGCACCAAGCATATTTGCAAGAAATGTTACCGTTAACTCAAAGCTAATCTGCACACCTTCTGGAGTGAAATTGCCATAGTCACGAGCAAGCTTCCATATTTTAGCTGCCAAACGTTTCTCAATAGGGTATGTTCCGTTGGCATTTCCAACCTGGTGATAAAGTCTTCTTGTTTTTCTAGCCAAGGAATCAAAAATTTCTCGAGACAACTCTGTATTATCTGCCATAAGCTTATAGAGCTCGCTTCGATGCACACATAGTAATTGGGTATCTGCAAGGGCCTTCGTACAGATGCTGGTCTTCTTGTCTTGCAGAACAACCTCATTTAAAACCTCACCGTTGGTACAAATAAAAATTATCTTGATTTCACCATATCTACTGTTGCGGTATAGCGCCACAAATCCATCAAGGATAATATACATGCACTTGACTTCTTCCCTCTCTGCAAATAAGATTTCGCCTTTTCTCAAAGTTATAACCTTACCCACATCAAGAAGTTCTTTTCTGCTCTTCTCACTAAGAAGATTTAATAATCCTCTCTCTACTCTTTTCTCTGAATTCATAGTAAAAGCTCCATTATTCCATCGTAGGATGAAATCTCTGCCTCTTTATAAACTTCATATCCCAAATTAATAATTGTCTTGCTGCAAGCTGGACCAATTGAAATGATTTTCTTTGGCACATTATTTCCAAATTGTTCAATAGCAAAAGTTGCATTACTACCGCTTGTAAATATAGCCATTTCACAAGTTGAGATTTTTTCTTTCATATCTTCAGAGTTATCGTACTCAAGCTGCTTATTTTCATAGCATACAATCTTATTCAGCTTTATTTTGCTGTCTATGTTCTTCTCAAATAGTTCAGAAGTATTCTTCTGGCAGAACCAATAAGTCTCTGAGGAAGAATCAAGTCTACCATTTAAAGCCAATGCCAAATCCTCACCAGTTTGCTTTTCAGAAATAATATCTGAATTAAATCCAAATTCCTTAAGTGTCGATGCGGTCTTTTGTCCAATGCAGGCGAATTTCACGTTTGATATCGCTCTCGAATCAAGATTGTTTACTTCAAATAGATTCCAGAAGAATGCCTTAACTCCATTGGAGCTAGTAAATACTATAACAGCATTCTCCTTAAGTTCAGTCAGAAATTTCAAATCGCATTCTATTGGCTTAATAGCGCCAGAACAAGCGGTGATAACCTCAGCTCCAAATTCAATTAATTTTGATTCTAGTTCGTTTTCGAAAAAACTCTTTCTCGGATTACCAAGGGTGTAGTCGAACCCCCTAATAACAGGCAAGAATATTTTTTTGCCAAATAAAGGTCGTTGCTCAAAAAAATTAAGTTCTTTTTCTAATTTGGCAACTTCTCCTACCACAATAATCGCAGGGGAATCGATGCGTGCAACAGCAACTGCTTCATCTATGTCATTTAATGTTGCTACTACCTTCTTTTGATGATTAGTAGTTCCATTAGATATAACAGCTACTTTGGTTTCGGCGTCTCTGCCGGCAGCGATTAATCCCCTTGCAATTTCACCTACATGAGAAAGTCCCATCAAAAATATATAAGTCACTGTCTCATCAGTAAGCTTCAAGTAATCAATATCGGCTAGCGCATCTTTCTTACTATGGGCGGTGATAACCTGAAAACCTTTTGAAACACCTCTATGAGTAACAGGAATACCTGCGGCGGCAAGAGCAGCTATGGAAGAACTTACGCCTGGAACGACGTCCACTTGAACGCCTTTATCAATCAAGTAAAGGGCTTCTTCACCACCTCGTCCAAAGACATAAGGATCTCCACCCTTAAGACGAACAACCAATTTGTACTTGCAGGCTTTTTCATACAAAAGCTCGTTGATTTTGTCCTGTGGGACAGTATGTAAATGGTTTGCCTTACCAACAAATATCTTTTCACAGTTTGCTGGTGCAATTGAAAGTAACCTCGGGTTTAGTAACCTGTCATATATGATGCAATCAGCTTTCTCAAGATATTCCTGCCCCCTGATTGTCATAAGTCCCATGTCTCCAGGACCTGCGCCAACAAGAACAACCTTTCCTAAAGAATTCATTATAAATCCTCCAACTGTCTTCTAATATCGATGACAGCTTTCTCTATCAAATCTATTTCGGCTTTTGCACCCGAAACTTCGGAAAAAGCAAGCTTTTCACCTGTCTCATTTCCAAAAACCGTTTTTAACACGAAGTTCCCATTTTCCTTGTATGCGTAGGCACCTATAGGAAGATGGCAGTCACCGCCAATCCTATCAAGAAAGCCTCTCTCCAAAAATGTAACTTTCTCTGCATCTTCGTCGCTTAAAGCATTTACCATTTCTAACAATTCATGGTTATTTGCATTAAGTTCGAGACCCAATGTCCCTTGGGCAGGAGCTGGAATCATTTCATCTGGAGTAAAATAATAGCAAGTATCGGTGTTTATATTTAACCTATGAAGACCGGCAGCTGCCAAAACTATTCCATCCAATTGAGTTCCATCTTCAAGTCCCTCATGAAGCTTTCTGATTCTAGTATCAATATTTCCCCTAATAGGAAAGATGTGTAAGTCTGGCCTAAGTTTTAACAATTGATAGGAACGTCTCTTGCTGCCAGTAGCAATATTTGAGCCTATTGGTAAATCTGATAATTTATGACAACATTTTAGTATAAGAACATCTCTAGGATCTTCTCTTAACCAAGACTTTGCGAATACCAATCCCTCAGATGGTTTAGCGGGCATATCCTTCATCGAATGTACCGCAAGCTGTATTTCATTGTTCAAAAGAGCCTTTTCAATTTCATCTACAAATAAACCTTTAGAACCAATTTGATCCAAAGGCTTAGTTAAATCCATATCGCCTGTTGTCTTAATAACAACAATTTCATATTGATGCTCAGGGAATGCTTTTTTCAATGTATCGCAAACATAATTAGTCTGCACTAAAGCAAGCTTTGATCCCCTGGTACCAATTTTAATCAGCATTTGATTACCCCCTTGCCAAACCGATTCGACCAAAAACAGGTCGCAGTTGTACAGCAAATCCAGCCGCAAGAACACAAAGAATAAAATCTGGAATTATGGTGATTAAGCAGTATTGAACAACCACTACAGTGAACGATACTGTTTCACCTACATACAAATTCTTCATAAAATAAAAATATATTGCGCCAACTCCATAATAGACAAATAATCCAACAGTTGCAGGGATAATGTATTGCCAGCGTTTTGAATTATTCATTCTCTCCGTCATATAGCCAATCACATAGGCTGCAAATACAAATCCCAACAAGAAACCAAATGTTGGTCGCAATATATATCCAATTCCTCCACCTGATGCAAATACAGGAAGTCCGCAGAGACCTAATAGTAAATACACTACTACACTGAGCCCTCCAAGTCTCGATCCAAGCAAAAAGCCCGCCATCATAACGAAAAACCACTGTAATGTGAAATGCATGGTATAAAGTGGTAATGGTATGTCAATCTTTAGAAACGCTCCAATTATAATAAGAGCTGCAAATAATCCTGTAATTGTCAGCTCTCTGGTATTCAATTTCATATTACAATCCTCCTGTAGTGTGACTTAAATCACGCATAAAATAACACATAATTCTTTCACCCGCAACCTCCATTGTCATTGAACAACAAATTAAAAGTAGCTAAAATGATTTCATAAATCTCGCGAGGAGGGAAAAATATGGCGTATTTTCCAATGTTTGTAAATCTAACTGACAATAAATGCTTAGTTGTAGGTGGTGGCACTGTTGCATATAGAAAAATTAAAGTATTATTAGATTTTGCACTAACAGCTGATGAATTTCCCACAGATAAGGAATTTCAAATGGAAATTGACCATGATGGTGCTAAATAGTTGCAAATGCAACTTCTCCAAAAGTCTTATTCAATTATTATATAGATTAGAACCACTCGAGAAAGATATGTTTATCGTAAAGGAAGGAAAACATGGAGAAGAGAATTGATTTAAAAAAAAGTGTATATGATCTATGTACAGATTATCCAGAGCTTGTACAGATTATGGATGATCTAGGTTTTAAAGATATTACAAATAAGACAAAGCTAAATACTATTGGACGTGTAATGACCATCCCAAAGGGTGCCATTGTTAAAGGCATTGATATGATTGATGTTGTGCTGGCCCTTAAAAATAATGGTTTTGTTTTAGAAGGAAAAATGCCAGATTTCGTCCAGAAATCCCTTGATAAGAAACTAGCGGATAGACAAGCTGATACGGGAGACACCCTTGATGATAGAACAGCTTTACTCAAATCATACATTGAAAGACTTAGCAATGGTGAAGATTTAGAATCTGTTAAGAAAGATTTCGTAAAGAATTTTTCTGAGGTTGAAGCTGGAGAAATTGCAAAAGCTGAACAGGCTCTCATAAGCAGCGGAACTCCTGTGACAGAGGTTCAAAAGCTTTGTGATGTCCATTCTGCTCTTTTCCATGGTGCCACTAAGGCTGAAAAAATTGCTAATGCTGAAAAAGCTGTAGCTGAAACTTTAAAAAACGAAAGCTATGGTATGGGTATCGGGTCAAAGGTAAAGGCAGCTCCATTAAAGAGACAAGATGGTGCTGATGAACAGTATAATGTCCTCAAAAAAATTGAAAACCACCCTTTAAATGTATTTTCACTTGAAAATGAGGCTATTTCAGATGCTCTTAAAGAATTAAGAAGTGCTATGGAAAGTCGCGAAAATCTTATCGAAACATTGGATAAAGCCAGAGAATTAGCTATTCATTATGCAGAAAAGGGTGACTTGCTCTATCCTCTTCTTAAGCTTAAGTATCATTTTGTAGGACCTTCAGATGTAATGTGGTCAGTAGATGATGAAATTCGTGATGAAATGAAAGTTCTCTCTAATAGTGCAAAAGATTTCCCTTCACTTATAGAGGATACTGATTGGAATAATCGACTTGATGCAGTTGTGACAAGAGCTGAAGAAATGATTTATAAGGAAGAAAACATACTCTTCCCACTTTGCGCTAAGAATTTTTCTGAAGAAGAATGGTCTGATATTGCTAGAGATTTCAACGACTATAAGCCTTGCCTTATTGGGAAACGCCCTCTGTGGGGGAAAGCTACTCCAAAGAAAAATGTTAGAGACTTACCTCAGACTGTGGATATGATTAACCTCCCATCAGGTCAGCTTACTCCATACCAATTGGATGCGATGCTTAACACTATTCCTATTGAGCTTACATTTGTTGATGAAAATGATGTTAATAAATATTTTAATGGCGGTGATGATATGAAACTTTTCAAGCGTCCCCTCACAGCTCTTGATAGAGAAGTTTATACCTGTCATCCTCCTAAATTTGATCCAATGGTTCGCTCTATCATTGCTGATTTCAAAGCCAGCACCAGAGATTGCGTCGAGATTTGGAGCAGCCGCGACGACCAGGCCGTACTAATACGATACATGGCCGTCCGCGATAATGACCATAATTATGTTGGAACCCTTGAATGTGTCCAACCTATGGGCTTTGCAGAAAAGCACTTTAGCTAATTTTCTCAATTTGCGCAAGTGCTTCGTTAATAATAGCACTTGCGTCAACTTCATAAATATCTAATCCCACAGCTTTAATAAGCTCTACATCCTCTACTCCATAGATGTTTTCTGCAAGGGTCTTTATGTAGCCGAAGCCATATTCTTCCGGAACATAGATGCATCACCAAGCTGTAAAGCCTTGTAGTAGCATAGCCATAATGGACCAGTAGCCAAGCCCGATAATATTAGGAAAATCCAGTTCTTTTTGCTTATAGCAAATACAAACCACATGTTAGACCTTCCCAATATCGTTTCTACAAATCCAATTCTTTACAAAGGTTTTCGTATCTCTTTTGCTCTTTTTCCTTGATAGGCTTAGATGAATCTTTAAAGCAATGGTCGATTACATCAGCATCCTTAAGAAGTTCATCCATAGGCGAATCAATTACTAGTTTGTCATCATGATGATATATTGCAGAGCAAATAGTATCTGTTTCTTCTACAGAAGTTATAGCTAATTCATCAAGAATCTTTCTAGCCAAATCAGCGCCTAAATGTGCGTGATCATCATATGAGCCACTCTTATATGCATGCATATCGTGAAGCATTGCTGCCATTGCTGCAAGTTCTTCATTTAGCCCACGCTTCTTTGCTAGAATTGTGGCTGCAAGAGATACACCGTAAAGATGTGCTATAGCACTAGTGCGCTTCTCTTCTTCCAAAAGATTTAGTTCTTTATCTACGTATTCACGAAGTGTTTTTAATCTGCTCATTTGCTATCCTCCCCTAGATTAGAAAATATTGCATCAGTTCATATTTCAACTTACTACCCTCTTCTATATCTGCAGGTAGCAAGGCACGAGCTACTAATTTGAGCTCATCTGAGTCAATATCAGTTCTCTTTAAATTGGCATAATCGCCATCAATACTCTCCACTACGTAAAACCAGGTTTCCATATAACCTCCCATTATCTTGAATATTTTATGAGTTCATCTATAAAATCTTTGCCTAAATATCTGCAGCATTCTTCTACTGTCATTAGTCTAGAGCCTTTTGCTCTGTTACAGGCCTTGCAGAGTGGAATAAGATTTCTAAAATCATCAGTTCCACCATGATATTTAGGAATGAAATGATCTATTGTTTGTTTATCAATAGGCACTGCTTTACCACATTTGGCACACAGGCCATTAGACTTCTTCCAAACTTCTGATTTAAGATTTCTTTTTTTCTTTCGTCTACCCATTGGATTCTAACTCTTTCTCAATCCATGTCATGATTACATCAACTAAATAATCTTGCTGAATTTGGCTTAGTTCCTTGCCAGGCTGGATTTTATGCCATTTCCTAATGCACTCTCTACAGCAGGTAGCTGTCGCATGTTGAGCTATAAATACAGGATGTCCTTTTGTCGGTGTTTGTTTTCCATCATTAGGAATAACAGCTGGAGCCTCTCTTTTAGCAATAAAATCAGCTGCATGTTCCCTAATAGTTTCTAGTCCCTTTTCTTCTATATAGTCTAAATCCTTTTGTTTTAAATGAAAACTTGTCCTAAATTTAGAATTGCCCAGCCGTGTAAACAGCTGAGCAAACCATTCTTCTCTTGTCATGTTCCTATTACTTAAATATTCCTCCAGCGATATCCTTAATTTCTTTCATGTCAATCTTACCGTCAGCTAAAGCTTCTTTTACCTTTTTAACATCAGCCTCATCAACCTTTACACCAGCTTTGTCTAATAGCTCTTTTGCCTGATTAACATCTGCAGACTTAAGCTTGTCTAAAAGGTCCTTATTACCTGCTACCTTAGTAATAATATCCTTAACATCCATTTCAAAAACCCCCTACTTTTTAAAATGATTTTATAGTTCATATTCCACATGAGTTGTTGTATCCACGAAAGGTACAATAGCATCCTTTGTGGCAGCAAGACGAAGCTCGTGCTTTTGATATTGTTTTAAAGCCTCTTCACTCTCAAAGATGGCTTCTGCTGATACATCGCCATTTGATGAGCTAAGACATTCTGTGCACACTACAATGCTTTCAAGTCCTGGAATATTACCATTTAATCCCTCAATCTTTGTCTTTATGTTTGCCTTGATAGCTCCTAAGTTTGGGCCAAAGCACTTGTCCTGTAACTTCCAGATTATGACTTGTTTTATCATTTAAATAATTCTCTCCAATTTCTATCTCTAATGGCTATTAGTTTATCACTTAAGAAGCTTTTCTTCCACCTTGTATATAAGCTAGTAAATAGACTATAACAGTTGGTGATATAAATTAATTTGGTATGATTAAGCAATTATACAAAAAATATTTACACAAACCTATGATACAATAGGTCTGTTAACTATAGAAATACGTGAGGTTAATATGGGATTATTTAATAAGGATGGTAAAAACGAAAATAAAGTATCAGATATAGGCACCACCACTGTTGAATCAAGAGTCAAAAAGAGATTATATCTCGTAGATTATGAGAATGTTTCAGATGCTGGTCTGGTTGGTGTTGATCAATTATCTGGTAATGATATTGTTGTAATATTTTATGGTTCAAAGGTAAAATCTGTGGCCTATGAATCGCTTATAGCTATAACTAGTTCTTCGGCAAACATAGAGCATGTAAAAGCCGAAAAGACGGCAAAGAATTATTTGGATTTCCAACTAACAACATATCTTGGATATAAGTTGGGACAGAATTCTTATGATGCAATATTCGTTATCAGTAGAGATTCTGGATTTGATGCCGTGGTGGATTTTTGGACCGAAAAGGGCTACTCAATAAAGCGTCAGGAATCCATTGTAATAAAAGAAAAAGTGGTTGAAGAAATATCTGAAGAGCAGCCAAAGGCTAGACCTAGAAGAACTTACACAAGACGGGCTGGTAATTCTGGAAGAACAACCACAAGAACCGGAAGACAAAAGGTAGTAACAAAACCTCAGCCAAAGAAGTCTAGAACTACTACTCGACCTACTGTTACTGATAAGCAAAAAGCTGAAATCAGAGCTGCACTTAAAGGTGCTGAGTTAAGTGCTCCAGACTATAAGAAAGTGTACGATGCATTTGCGTCTTGCGAGAATGCATCTGCTTACAATAATAAACTTCAAAAATCACTTGGTAATGATAAGACTAGTGTAGTTT
>CAMNPQ010000065.1 GCA_946548305.1 uncultured Pseudobutyrivibrio sp. | reverse complement strand
CATTTCCTCACGCCCTCAGGAGTCCATTCCCTAATTGCTATCATACCGTATCCCACCATCACGGCTCTCTAAAATGAATCACAAGAAGGTACTACTCTCCCTCATCGGTTTAATACTTTATTGTGTTGAAGTAATATTAGCATCTCAATAATTTATTGTCAACAAAAATTTTAAAATGTTTATAAGAATAGGCACTGCTTACGCAGTGCCCTTAGTTTTGATTATTATTTTTTAATTGAATTCATGAAATCTGGCATCTTTATATTGAGCTCAGGAACAGAACTCTCAGTAGGTGCAGTTGGTGTAACTGGACGCTGTACTGGAGATACTGGTGGTGGAGTCACTGGTCTATTTACAACTGGAGGTGTGTTTGTAACACCTGACTGTCCAGCTGGAGCAGCTACTCTACTCATATTTCCTAATAAATCTGCGCTATTTGGTCTAGTCTGTGTGTTGTAAACCATGCCTGATGCGCTACGGAAGCTTCCCGCTGGAGCTGGCTCACCAAGACCTGTTGCAATAACTGTAACAGATACTTCATCTTCCATAGACTCATCAACAGTGATGCCAAGAATAATATTGGCATCTGCACCTGTCATATCCTGAACGTAAGATGTAGCCTCGTTAGCATCATTAAGTCCAACATCACCACTAATATTGACGATAACATCGCTAGCACCCTGGATGCTTGTTTCAAGAAGTGGAGAAGCAACAGCTGCCTTAACAGCCTCAAGAGCCTTCTCATCACCCTTAGCAGAACCAATACCTACATGTGCTAATCCCTTGTCCTTCATAACTGTAGTAACATCAGCAAAGTCAAGGTTGATAAGTGAATTCTTTGTAATTAAATCTGTAATGCCCTGAACAGCCTGGTGAAGGACACCATCAGCCATCCTAAAGCTTTCTCCAATACCCATGCTCTTGTTGCAAATCTCAACAAGCTTCTGGTTTGGAATAACAATGAGTGTATCAACACTCTCTTTTAATTTTTCTATACCATTAAGGGCATTGTTCATACGTGGCTTTCCTTCAAACTGGAAAGGCTTTGTAACTATACCTACTGTAAGAATACCCTGCTCTTTTGCAATACGTGCTACAACTGGAGCTGCACCTGTACCTGTGCCGCCTCCCATACCACAAGTGATAAATACCATATCAGCGCCTTTAATAGCTGATGAAATATCCTCTGCGCTTTCCTCAGCTGACTTTTCACCAACCTCAGGATTTGCTCCAGCGCCCTTTCCACCTGTAGTCTTCTCTCCAATAGCTAAAAGCGTAGGTGCTTTACATAAATCCAAAGCCTGCTTATCAGTGTTGATTCCTATGAACTCAACTCCCCCGATGCCTTCTTCAACCATACGCTTTACTGCATTATTGCCAGCCCCGCCGACGCCAACAACAATGATTCTGACAGGAGCCCCTGTCTCGTCAGTCGTGATGTTAATCAAAACCATATCCTCCTTTTATCAAACCTCTAAGGGAGGTTGCAAAATATCTAATACCAAAATTATTTACACAAAAAAAGTAAAAAAACAACTCTATGCATAAATACTATTATTATATTATAGTTTTTCTCCTTATTTCGCAACCATTTTCTCTTAAAAATTACATTTTATTCTTCTACACTATCTTCTTTTTCAAATACAATATCTGTATTTTGACTTGAATAATTTTCTAGATGTAGTGTTCCATACATACCTTCAATCTGAGGCAATATCCTCAGTAGCCTGTCTATTTTCTCCTCAAGATTGATACTGCTTCCCAATGATATGCTATAGGTTTCATACCTAAGAGTTATTCGCTCTCTTTCATCATAGGTAATCACGTTAGGCATCAATTCATTTTTCTGAAGAATTTTTATCAGAGAGGTCAAATAGCCAACCTGATTATCACCGATGGGCAGTTCCTCTCCCACCTTAGGCTCCTCACAAGTCACACCATCCACTCTCATATACCCTCGGTCAACGAAGGTCTCACTGATTTCTGCGATTATACCATCATAATCAAAATAGATGTATTTGCCATCTTCTGTTACGATATATCCTAATATAGTCTTTTCATTACAAATGATGGTGATTGAATTTAGCCCTGTCATTTCAACATCAAAGGATTCTATAAATTCAGCATCATGCTTTGGAAATATTTTATTTTTAATGAATACATAAACTGCATTATTGGAATATTCATCATCTAAAATATATTCTGTTATCTGCTCATTCGTGTATAAATCTGTTCCCTCTACACTCACCTTTTCCAGATGGCAGAAATAATATGCAAAAGCTCCAAGAATCATTCCTAAGATAACTATAGCCAGGATTAATTCTATCAATGTGAGAATGAAGCTACCTATTCCACGTCTTTTTCTACGCCTAGACATCATCATCCTCCTTAAATTCCATATTCTTTGAAACACTAAGGGCAAGTCCCAGCTCAGTCAGTAAAATAGCAACTGAAGTACCACCATAACTGATGAGAGGTAATGTTACCCCTGTGTTTGGAATGGAATTAGTAACTACGGCAATATTTAGTATTACCTGAATGGCGATATGCCCCATGATTCCAATGCAAATATAAGAACCAAACATATCCTTTGCGTGATTTGCTATGTAAAGCAAACGGTATAATAGCAAAATATACAAAAGAATAATACAGACTGCTCCAAATACTCCTAATTCCTCGCAAATAATGGAAAAAATCATATCATTTTGTGCTTCAGGAACAATATACTTTTGCATACTCTCCCCTAAACCTTTTCCAAACAATCCGCCACTACCTATGGCATAAAGACCTTGTAGTGTCTGATATCCTGTACTGCTTATGTATTCCTCAGGATGCAGCCATGCACCTATTCGTCCAGCTCTATAGCTGGCCATTGAAATGTAAACAACTACTAGAAGCACAGCCCCTATACCTGCAGCTGCAAAATACCAAAATCTTGGGGATGCAATGAATACCATGATGAATGCTATTCCCATGATAATAACTGCAGTGGACAGGTTGTTGTAACCAACAACTGCAAATAGTGGCATAACCAAAGCCAATGTCTTCATAGAACCTTGAAATGTACGTTGCGCCTTTGGTGACCCGTCTATCACACTGGCAAGTAAAAGTATAACTGCCACCTTTCCTATCTCCGAAGGCTGAACTGAAATGCCTCCAATTGAAAGCCAGCGGGAAGATGAATTAAGTGTCGTACCTATAAATATAACCAACGTACATAGCACAATTGAAAACAGGTAAAAAGGCCAAACCAGTGGTGACCATCTTCTGTAATCGATTTTGGTAGTAAATAGCATTCCTACAAAGCCTAAACCCGCTGCAAAAAGCTGTTTTTTCAGGTAAAAGGAAGAATCTCCCCTTTTTAAGGCTGCTGCATAAGCTGAAGTACTATAAAGCATTACCAGACCAAAGGCAAGGATGAATACAACGATAAGTAGTAAGGTATAGTCAAAATTAAGAAGTCTCTTTATTTTTTTTCTCTGTTTTGCCTCTTTACGTGAGGCTTGATACTCTTGCTCTCTTACCATAAACTCTTCCCCAAATTCCCTAAATCAAGTAATATGCAAAGACACAAAGGAAAATTGTCACTGTAGTGAATACTGCAACAACCTTTACTTCAGACCAGCCACCTAGCTCAAAATGGTGATGAATAGGAGCCATTCTAAAAATTCTTTTTCCTTTTGTGAGCTTAAAGTAACCTACCTGCAAGATTACAGACAAAACTTCTATTAAATATATAACAGCTACAATAATTATAAAAATAGGCATTTTCAGCATATATGCACATGAGGCAACAAAAGCCCCTAATGCAAGAGATCCTGTATCCCCCATGAAAATTTTGGCTGGATGAACATTGAACATTAAAAATCCAAACAAAGCACCTATCATGCCTGCTATTGCTGGAGTGATATCTGAATACAACTGAATTGCAGCAACTCCAAAGAATGCAGCTATAGCAAGTGTAACAGAGGTTGCCAAACCATCCATTCCATCAGTAAAGTTTGCGCCATTTACAGTGCCGATTACTGCCAAATACAAAACAACTATTCCAAACCAGCCCATATCAATATATGCACCAGTAAAAGGTATTCTCATCTCAAGTGATATGTCTGAAAAATTTACCATGTACACAGCAAAGCCTGTGGTTAATAGGATTTGTCCTAACATTTTCTGCCATGCCTTTAATCCATCTGAGCTGTGCTTTAAAGCCTTTAATAAGTCGTCAACAAATCCAAGCACACCGAATCCCAAGGTTAGAAATAATACAGGATAAATATGAGGACTGTACCTGGCATTATAAAAACCTGTTATAGCAAAAGCTATAAGAATCATTATTCCACCCATAGATGGAGTGCCATTTTTAACCTTATGCTCTTTGATGTATTCCCTCTCTGTGTTTCCCATCTTTAGCTTTCTAAGCAAAGGAATACAAACCGGTCCTAGCAATAAAACACAAACAAAACTAACCACCATAGGTAACAAAACTTCAAACATCATAATACTCCAATTCTCTATCTCTAATTCTCTAATTACAAGCCTGATTCTTCCTCTTCCACAACCTCAGGTGTCTCTGTAGGATCTGCTGTGGATTCCTCTCCCTCTGGAGTGTCCTCAGTTCCTCCCTCATCTGAAGGAAGCTGTGCTGCCTCAGTAAGTGCAGCTGCTGCTTCGGCTTGTTCCTCTTCTGTCAGTGAAGATTCTACGCCAAGATATGGCAAAATCTGCTCAAAAATGTTGTGACAAATTTCCTGAGCAAAGCTACTGTGAGCCTGATTATCGCCCACCGCTCCAACTCCTGGTTCATCAACAATTACATACACCACTACCTGTGGGTCATCCACCGGGGCAAAGCCAATAAATGATACTAAATATTTATGATTTCCACGAGGAAGCTTTTCGGCAGTACCGGTTTTTCCGCCTATACGATAGCCATCTACTCCTGCTGTTTTACCAGTACCATTAGAAACCACGAATTCCAAATATTCTTTAAGCAAATCTCCTGTCTCACTAGAGATTGTGCGTTTTAGCACATTTGGCTCTATTTCTTTAACTGTGTTTCCATTGGAATCGGTAATCTTTGTAACCAAATGTGGCTCATATAAATAGCCACCATTTATTAGTGAACAGAAGGAACTTCCCAGCTGTATCATCGTGGTATTAAAGTTCTGTCCAAATGAATTTGTGGCAATGTTTATTGCGGAATTCAAATCCTCTTCTGTGTAAATAAGCCCTGCTGTACTTGCCTCACCTGTAAGGTCAATTCCAGTTTTTTGACCAAAGCCAAAAACCGACTGATACTTGGCAAAGGTTTCAGGTCCTATCAGTCTAGCCATCTGCATCAAAGCATCATTGCAGGAGTTTGATAATACTTCTGCAATGGTCTGAGTGCCATGACCTCCTTTTCTATAGGCAACGCACTTAACTAATTTGGGATAGCCTGTAATCATTTCACCACCATCACAAAAATAAGTTTCGCTGCCGTTTAATATGCCTGTTTCAAGTCCCATGGCTACTGTAAAAGGCTTGAATGTAGAACCTGGCTCATAAGTATATGTAATACAGAAATTCTGCCATATTTTATTCAGCTCATCCATTTTATCATCTGTAGACATTTCAGCAAGCTGTTCTTCTGAATAAAATGAAGATAAATCACGAGGATTATTTAAATCAAATGTAGGATACTGCGCCATAGCGTATATTTCGCCGTTATTCGGATTCATAACAAGTGCCGCTGTATGCAAAGAACCAAAAGCCTCTGGTTCATCTGGATGTTCAGCATTCCATTCATTCATGGTCTTGTCATTCCAATTTTTAATGGCATCCTCCACAATGGTCTGAATATTTACATCCAATGAAAGCACTATGTTGTTTCCATTTGTGGCATCTATTGTGGTCTGCTCCAGATTGCTATCGGAATTCAAATATCCATAAGTACGTCCATTCACTCCATTAAGCACGCTTGAGTATTTATTCTCAAGACCGATAACACCCACGTTACCACTGCTGGCATAGCCTATAGTTGCAGCAGCAAGGCTTCCGTATGGATACTGCCTAATGTATTCCTTTTCAAACCAGATACCATATATCTTGCCTTTGTATTCCTCAGAGTCCTTCAGCTCCTGAAAGCTTGCCATCTCCTCGTAGGAAACTCTCTTGGCTAATATATAATATTGGCTTGTGCTGTTGTTTGCAAGCTGTGTTTTTATTGTCTCGGCATCAATGGAATCAAAGGTTGATGTGACAGCATTTATAGTTGAATTTATTGATTCCTCGTTTGCATTTAGCACCTTGCAATCAAGAATTACATTATATACATCCACACTGGTAGCCAGAACTGTACCTCTGGCATCTACAATATTTCCTCGCTGAAAGGGAATGGTGGTGCTGTTGTAGTCCTGTTGAGACAATACGATTTTCTCATATCTATCTCCGCTGGTATGCTGTATATACATCACTCGTCCTATCAGAACGACAAAAAGAATACAAACAACTCCAAAAACTAACCAGAGCTTGCGTTGCATTCTTTTTAATATTTTGTTATTTGGTTTTAATCTACGTCTCTTGTTCTCAGGCATTACTAATTCTCTATTCTATGGTATATCCTTATATTGGCTCATATAATCCGAACCTTCTACATTATAATACACTATTTGGTTGTTGGTTGCATATACCATGCCTAATTCATTTATAGCCTTGTCTTTTATTTCAGCCAGATTTGTTGTCATTGCTATTCTGCTCTCTGCTGCCTTATTATCAGCATTTAATGTAGACAGTTCATTTTGCAGACTGGCAATGTGATTCATTCTAGTAGTTACATTAGTCTGTAAAGCTACGTAAGCCACAAGCATAAACACTGTAAGCCCAATAGCCATTATCATATATCCAGCCAAAAGACGATTTTTTCTGAGAGCTGCTGCTCTTTTTCTGTCTGTAATCTTTTGACGTCTGATAGCCTCCTGCCTTTTTTCCTGCTCACGTTGTTTACGAGTAGGCAGGGTACGGGTAGGCTGCAATATAAATTCCGACTCTTTTCTAACCGCATTTCCTTCATTGTAATAATAGGTTCTTACTTCTTGCATTCTCTAACTCCTAATACTTTTGCATTTAAAACTAGCATTACTCTCCCCAATACATTATTTCCGTTCAAATACCCTTAGCTTTGCACTTTTTGATCTGGAATTCTCCTCAAGCTCCTTCTCACCAGGTAAAATCGGTTTTCTCGTAACCACTTTTCCCTTTGATTTTTTGCCACATACACACACTGGAAAATCCTTTGGGCATGTGCAAGGATCTTCGTTTCTCTTGAATGCCACTTTGGTAATTCTGTCTTCCAGTGAATGGAATGTGATGATACATAACCTTCCCCCTGGGTTAAGTAAATCAATCATGTCATCTATGTGGTCTTCTAAAACCGTCAACTCCCTGTTTAACTCTATCCGAAGTGCCTGGTAGGTTCTCTTGGAAGGATGTCCCTGTCCAACCTGTGCTTTTTTCGGAATACTTTCTGCTATTATCTTATTAAGCTGCCCCGCTGTGAGAATCGGCTGCTTTTCCCGTTCTTTAACAATGTTTTTAACGATTTGCTTGGAAAATTTTTCCTCACCGTATGTAAATAGCACTCTTGTTAAATCCTCTGGTGAATATGTGTTTACTATATCAGCTGCTGTAAGCTTGCTGTCCTTATCCATCCTCATATCAAGTGGTGCATCATCTACTCTGTAGGTAAATCCTCTGTCTGCCTCATCTAACTGAAAACTAGATACCCCCAAATCCAGCATGATTCCATCTACCGATGTAACTCCGTAATCCTTCAGCCTTTCTTTCATGAATTCGTAATTGCTGTGAATAGTGGTAACAATATCTTTGAATGGTTCTAATCTGGTGCCAGCTGCTTTTAGTGCATCACTATCCTGGTCAAAGCCATACAGGTGTCCAGTGGTAAGCCGTTTTGCTATCTCGTAGGAATGTCCCCCTCCTCCAAGGGTTCCATCCACATATATGCCATCTGGTTTTATATTTAAATTGTCTATTGTCTCATTTAAGAGAACTGAATAATGATTAAACTCCATTAAATTCCCAATCCTAATTCAGCCATGTGCTCTGCAATCTCATCCATATCATCATAGGTGCCTTCAGTGCTCCATCTCTCCTTAGACCATATTTCAATACGGTTTAGGACGCCCACGGAAACCACCTCTTTGTCGATACCCGCATATTCCTTTAGGGTGTTTGGGATAAGAACACGTCCTTGTTTATCCACATCGCATTCGGTAGCTCCCGCGAAGAAGAAACGGGAGAATTTTCTGGCATCCTTAGTGGTAAGTGGTATTTCACGAAACTTTTCTTCGATAGTTTTCCATTCGCTCAGTGGATAGACAAACAGACAACCATCTAGTCCTTTGGTGGCTACGAAGTGCTCTCCTAGCTGCTCACGAAACTTTGCAGGCATAATCAGACGATTCTTGGCGTCAATATTATGACTGTATTCGCCCATGAACATATCAGCACTTCCTCCTTTCCACCACTTTGTGACACATTTCTTCCACTTTCCTCCACTTTTAACTACATTATATGCTATAACCTCCATATTCGCAACCCATAAACCGTGAAAAATCAGTGTTTTTAAGGATTTCTAGATGTGGTGGTTTGTGGATGATTTTCCCATAAAAAACACAAAATAAGAGAAAAATGACATAAAAAAAAGACACTGGAAACCCAATGTCTTAAAAATTTCGTCAAGGTGGATATAAAAACCCAAAATCCTATTAATTATTTCTATTATTTTTATAATTGTATGTAAATAATCCTACTCCGATTACTACAAATACTGCTGCTAACAGCTGGGATACTGCCAAATTAGTACCCCATAATTTAAGTTGGTCAGTTCTAAGACCTTCTATCCAAAATCTGCCAGCTCCATATCCTATTAGATATGTAAAAAATGTCTGTCCATCAAACTTCTTTTTCTTTCTGGTCAAAAGCATTATAACCAATAGCCCCAGATTCCATATAGATTCATACAAAAAAGTGGGATGCACACTAACATAATCAATTCCATTGACCTGCACTATATTAGCCCGCATTTCCCCTGTCAAATCACTAGGTCGAACAGCAGCTTTTGGCAACAGCATAGCAAATAGTCCATCTGTGTACTGTCCAAAGGCTTCCCTGTTAAAGAAATTACCCCATCTTCCAAAAATCTGACCAATCACTACCCCCAAAATAGCCACATCTATAGTCTTCAAAAAAGGCATTTTTTTGTATCTGGATAAAATATACAGACAGGCTATACCAGCCAACACTCCGCCATAAATAGCCAAACCGCCCTGTCTTATATTGAAGACACTAATAGGATTGTCCTTGTAGTAGTCCCATGCAAAAATAACATAGTATACTCTTGCACCAATCACTCCCACTATTATTGTAATTATGCAAACATCAAGGAACTGGTCTTCGTTAAAGCCAACTCTTTTCGCCTCTTTTAATATAAAGCTTACCCCTATAAGCATACCTATTGCGATAATAACTCCGTAAAAAGCAATGCAAAAGGATCCAATATAGAATCCTTTTCCAACATTATCAAGCGTAATATGCAAATTAGGGAAAATTATACTAGTATCCACTGTATTTCTCCCACATAAATCATTACTCTACATCGTTAAACAACTGATATATCTCTATCTTCAAAGCATCAGTATCAGTCATTCCAACAAAAATACATCCATATTCATAGACGCCATTTTCATCTTTATTGACTCTAACCACCTTGAAAACAGTGTCAATTGTTTCTTTGGTCCAGATTTGAATCTTAGCATCAAAGCATGCTCCTACTTCAAATTCTGTATCATGTACCTTGAAAGCTAAACCTGTCTTGGAAATATTGGTAACTTCTACCTCCATGTACTTTACAGTGGTGATATTGTCCTCATCAATACGTTCAATTTCGACCTTTACGCCAATATCCAGACGTTTGTTTTTTCTTTTTTCTTCCATGCTCTTTACCCCCAATATTTTAGTGTCCGTTAGTTCTTAAGATTAATGCCTTTAGTCTTAAGTTTTTCTATTATGTCGTCAACAACCTTCTGTACCTCTTCGTGTGTAAGTGTACGCTCATCATCACCAAAGAGAAGTCTTACAGTAATTGACTTATTAGAGCCATCTGAGTATACGTCGGTAACTCCAACCTTCTTCAATATGTCTCCTGCGCTCATCTTTATTGTATCATTTATTTCTGAAAATTTCTCTGCTATAAATGATAAATCTACTTCAATTGAAGGATATTTTGAAGGTTCTACATATGTAATTGGCTGTTGCTTGATTTCTGCCAAAGCTTCAATATCAATTTCAGCAAAAACTATAGCGGCTTTCTTATCAATCTTCTTTGATA
Organism: uncultured Pseudobutyrivibrio sp.; assembly: GCA_946548305.1. Taxonomy (GTDB): domain Bacteria; phylum Bacillota; class Clostridia; order Lachnospirales; family Lachnospiraceae; genus Pseudobutyrivibrio. The sequence goes on along the minus strand of CAMNPQ010000065.1, from coordinate 2,097 downwards.
CCAAAGGATGAACCACACCAATCTTACCAATCTCATTTCCATCCAACACAAAACTGTTTAAATTCTTTGGATGCTCATAGGAATGTGTAGCCTCTATATTCTTGTAAGTAAGCTTTTTATGTCTGACATCCTCTATAGTCTCAGCTACCATATCACGGAGTTCAAAATAAAGCTGCTCCACAGACTTCGTCTTAGAGAATAGGGTAATGCAAAGCTTTTTATGTTCATCGCACAGTCCATCAGCCTTTAAGCCCTCAACTACACGACCCACCTCAAAAATACCAAAATCAGCAGCATAGCCTGTGTTGTAGTTTACCTGGCATAGCTGTGTTGGAATTATAGAGCGGCGTATAGTTTCAATGTTTGGATTTGTAGAATTTGCAAGCTTAATATTCTCTTCTACTTCCATTCCAAGCTTCTTGTATTCATCAGCATATTGCCATACATAAGAATGAACCTCATGGAGTCTGAATCTCTTTACAAGAATATCCTTTATGCTATCCTCAACATTTTTATCCTCAGCCATACGTACAGGATATAGTGGCGCACTTGTTGTAGCTAAATCGAAATTATCATATCCATAAATACGTGTAATTTCCTCGATGATGTCAGCCTTTAAGCTGATATCCTTTGTAGCTCTATAGGAAGGAACATCCACATGGAAGTTTGCCCCATCCTTTTTCACAGTAAAGCCCAATGATGTGAGTGTGTCCACGATATGCTCATCACTGATTTCAATACCTGTATACTTATCTACAAAATTTTTATCAAAGTCCAAAGAAATCTTTGGATAATGGAATGCATACTCATCTGTGAGTGCTGAAACAACCTTTACCCCTGGGTCTATTTCTGTGAGAAGCTTCATGAAACGGGCTATAGCAACAGTGGTCATCTCAGGGTCGAGACTCTTTTCGTAGCGGGCAGAAGCATCTGTTCTGTGAGCCAGCCTTACTGCACTCTTTCTAATTGATGCTGCATTAAAGGTAGCAGACTCAAGAGTGAGTGTGGTGGTATCCTCCACAATTTCAGAATCAAGACCACCCATAATACCCGCGATAGCAACTGGTGTGTTATCGTTGCAAATCATGAGAGTATTTTCGTCAATATTTCGCTCCACTCCATCAAGTGTTGTAAATGTAAATGGAGTGTCAAATCTCTTTATACGAATCTTTCCAACCTTTCGTGAATCAAATGCATGCATTGGCTGACCCATTTCAAGCATAATGTAGTTGGTGAGATCTGCAAGAAGATTTATCCCTCTCATGCCGCAGTAGAAAAGACGAATTCTCATGTTCATAGGTGCAACATTTTTTTCAATGTTTTCTACCTTAAGGCTGGAATATCTCTGGCAAAGCTCGTCTTCAATCTTTAAATCTACTTTTTCAAGATTATCATATTTGCTTAAATCAAGAGTAGGAAGCTCCTTTAAAGGACGCTTTGCAATAGTAGCAAATTCTCTTGCAATACCATAATGACCCCAAAGGTCAGGACGGTTTGTGAGAGATTTATTGTCCACTTCAAAGATGATATCATCTATCTCGTACAAATCCTTGATATCTGTACCATTTGGACAATCCTCTAAAATATCCATGATTCCATCATGATTATCGGAAATACCAATTTCTTTTTCAGAGCAGCACATTCCGCAAGATTCGTATCCTGCAAGTGGTCTAGGTGCTATAGTAATATCTCCAAGTCTGGCACCAACTTTTGCGAATGCTGTCTTCATGCCAACACGCACATTAGGTGCGCCACAAACTACATCAGTGAGCTTTCCATCTCCGGCATCAACCTTTAATAAATGAAGCTTTTTTGATTCTGGATGCTCTTCAACGGATTTAATCTCAGCCACAACTACTCCAGATAAATCCTCACCTTTATGGAAAATATCGTTTTCCACCTCTGCTGTTGCAAGGGAAAACTTAGCTATAAGCTCCATCTTGTCAAGACCTTCCAGGTCAACAAAATCTGAGATCCAATTCATAGATATAAACATGTCTTTTGTCCTCCCTTACTGCTCATCATCAGTGAACTGAGCTAAGCTGCTAAGGTTTCCGCTGTTCAGGTCACGAATGTCTTTTATACCATATTTCATCA
>CAMNPQ010000064.1 GCA_946548305.1 uncultured Pseudobutyrivibrio sp. | reverse complement strand
AGGTGGCTTTTTTATTATTCAGATGAAATATCTTATTACTTACATCATTTTATTTTGGAGGAAATATGTTAAGAACTATAATTTCTGTACTGTTTGTTGTTATTTTTTTGATTGTCAGCATACCTATATGGCTAATTTTGCTTATCCTGGGGCTTTTCAATAAACATGCAAAGGATGTGTGGGCTTACAATATTGTTGCTTGGGCTTTTGGAGTTGTGGCTTTTCTTTCTGGTGTAAAATACGAGGTTCACGGTTTTGAAAATATCCCTAAGGATAAGTCAGTACTTTATATCGGAAATCACCAAAGCTTCTTTGATGTAATCCTGGGCTACCATCTTTGCCCTGCGGTTACAGGCTTCATGTCAAAGAAGACCTTCGAAAAGGTGCCACTGTTAAATGTGTGGATGAAAATGAACTATTGCCTTTTCTTGACCAGAACAGACCCAAGGCAGGATTTAAAGCTAATACTTAAGGCGCAGGATTTCATAAAAGCTGGTATCTCAATTTTTATTTTCCCAGAGGGTACACGTTCAAAGACTGGGGAGATGGGCACATTCCACGAAGCATCCTTTAAGATAGCCACCAAAACAGGCTGCCCTATAGTGCCTGTGGCATTCACAAATACCCGCGAGGTTTTGGAGGCTCATTTCCCTAAAATCAAAAGCACTCGTGTAATCGTAACCTTCTGTCCACCTATCGACCCAGGTACTCTTGAGGGTGATGACAAAAAACATGTTGGTGCATACGTTAAAGGCATTCTGCAAAATCAGTTGGATGCTGATAGCAAGCTAATATAAAATAAAGTCCTGTACTCTGAGGCACAGCCTCAGGCTACAGGACTTTTTATTATAGCTTTGAACCCTTTGCGCCGCCAAAGCTTGCAGAATCCAAAATATTTGTGTCAAAAGAAAATACAATATTTGATTCTAAGCGATGTCTCTTTTGTGCCAACTGAATCATTCTGTCCAAAAGCTCCTTGTAAGGAACTCCAAGTGGCTCCCATAAGTAGAATGCTAATGAGCCAGGAATTGTATTGATTTCGTTGAAATACAGATTTCCATTTTCCTCATCAATCATAAAATCTATTCTGGAAACACCGTTGCAGCCTAAAGCCTTAAATGCCTTTACTGCAAGCTCTCGAACCTCTTCTCTCTTTTCTGGAGACAAATCAGCTGGTATCTTTCTGGATACGCTAGCCATACCCTTTGAACCGCTTCCCTTGGCATTGCTCACGTATTTGTCTTCATAGCTTAATATGTCTTCTGTATGCAGTGGCTCTTCACATTCTGATGCCTCTGCTTCATTTTCATCACCTAAAACTGAGCAATTGATTTCACGAAGCTTTGTAATGGCATGCTCCACAAGCACCTTTGATGCATATTTAAAAGCATCATCAATAGATGTAGCAAGCTCCACACGGTTTTTAGCCACACTGATGCCTACACTTGAGCCTAAATTTACAGGCTTAACAATCACAGGATAACCTAAGCTTGCCTCGATATCATCCATCATCTTTTCCAGCTCTTCGTAGTGACTTAGAGTGTAAAGCTTTGCATCAAGCACTGGAATGTCTGCCTCTTTTAAAATCAGCTTTTGAATATATTTGTCCATTCCTACTGCTGAGGCTGTCACATCACAGCCAACAAATGGTATGCCCATAGTCTTTAGGTAGCCCTGGAAAGCACCATCCTCCACATTAGTACCATGAACTATAGGAAATGCTATATCAATGTCAATGGACAAGCCTTTGCCAAACTTTTTAGCTGGATACTGATTAAGCTTTACTGTTCCACCCTCGTTTACCATTATCACTCTGGTGGATTTTGCTAAAAGGGCATCTATATTTTTGTATTCTGAAATATCAGCAATGCCCTCTCCCACGTACATTTCATTAGTTTTTGTCATATAAACTGGTGTAACATCATATTTTTCCAAATCCATGCTTAAAATAGCCTGAATTCCTGAGATAACAGAGACCTCATGTTCAACACTTTTGCCACCAAAAATCATAGCAACTCTAGTTTTCAACTCAAATACCTCCTAATAATTATCCGGAAGATCATTTTCAATCAAAATATATTTATGTCCCGAATCCTTTATATTATACGCGTATGTCATAGCTTCTTCAAATTTATTAAAGGTGAAGCATTTATCCTCTGGAAAGCCTGCTGCAAGTGCGCCCTCTTTTATAGGCTTTGAATGCTCCTTGTGTACAAGCAAAATATAGTCGCAGGACTTTGCTGCATATTCTCCAAATTTGTAATTAAACTGAGCCTCGTCTTCCCCAAGCTCAACCATGCCAGGGGTGATAAGTATCTTGACTCCGTCAAACATTTTCAGAGTCTCTACAGCTGCCTTAGAGCCCACAGGATTTGAATTGTAGGCATCATCAATGATTGTCACTTCTCCGCTTTCCCTAAGCTGCATTCTGTGGTTTACAGGCTCCAGTCTTCTCACAGGAATCTTTAGTTCCTTTAGGCTCATACCCATAGTATGTGCCACAGCAATAGCACCCACTACGTTTATCACATTGTGGTTGCCAAGGAGCCTCATCTGATAATCCTCACTCTCATTGTCAGGTGAAACCACTGTAAAGCTTGTGCCATACTGAGACACCTTGATATTTTTAGCCACATAGCCTTCGCCCTCAGAGGTAGTGCGATAGAAAACCTTATTTGGATATCCTGACGCTTTATCATTTATGTATTCATTGTCACCATTTAAGAATATCAGTCCATCCTTTGGCAAGGAATCAGCCAGTTCGAATTTGGTGCTTTTTATATGCTCCACATCACCAAAGGTGTCCAAGTGCTGAGGTCCAATGGATGTGATTATACCCATATCTGGATGAACCAAATCGCATATTTCCTTTATGTCTCCCACATATCTTGCACCCATTTCGCACAGGAATATTTCGTTGGAAGGCTTCATGTGCTCTCTGATTGTTCTGGTAACACCCAAGGTGGTATTAAAATTTCCCGGGGTGACAAGCACATCATATTTGCTTTGAAGCAATGTCTGCAGGAAAAATTTTACGCTGGTTTTTCCGTAGCTGCCTGTGATGCCTATGATTTTTAAATTAGGCATTCCCTTTAAAATCCTTTTAGCATCATTAATGTAATGCTGGTTTATCATTGCCTCGATTGGATGATTGACCACATTTGAAACAATATTCATCCACCATTGTATAGAAACAATTATCAGTGCAATGCCACTTATTGCTTTAGCACCCAACAGTGAAAATAGAACAAAAAATATCACAAGCTCTAAAACAATATTAGTAGCTATCATTCGCTTAACCCTAGGGGTATAATTCAGCTTCTTTTTATTATTTAAGCGTCTGATTGCCCTGTATACCAATATGTCCAGGATAAGTATTAGATATATGAAAATATCCAGCCCTATAGGCGAAAAAAACAGCCTTATTATTCCTATTACAAATCCGAATAATAAAAGCCATTGTCTTTTTAAATTCTGTTTCAACCAGCTGATTTGCTCATTGTTTTTGTAGCCATTGAGCTGAAGCATGTGCATGTTGTGCCTTGCTGTAAGAAAATAGGCATAGATAGCCAAAAGTCCTGTAATTATAGTCCTGATTACCATTTAATTCTCTCCAATTCCTAAAAAAGCTCTCAAAACATTTCTAAACATGCCTGGCTTTTCCAAGAAGGAATAATGACCTGTTCCTTCCAAAACCACAAGTCCAGAATTTGGAATCAATTCATCCATTTTATGCGCATCCTCGATAGGGGTGGCAGTATCCTTGTCTCCCCAAACCAGCAATGTCTCCTGTCTGATTCCTGCCAGTAGATGAGTAAGGTCTTCATTTACTGATTTCACAAGAGTCTGTCTCATAATAGGAGTTGCATTTCTATAATCTGCAGAACCCTGTCTGCTTCTCCAGTCTTCAATTAGCTCTGGAAAAAGTATTTCCATCACTTTGATATTGAAAATCTTTTTAAGGATTTTGTATTTTTTTACCTTTAGCTTTTGTAGAAATGTTTTCTTTGGCATGATGCCAGCTGCATCCACAAGAACTATTTTTTCTATATTAAAATCCAGCTTGTCACGATTAGCCAGCTTGATAATGATTCTGCCTCCATAGGAGTGCCCCATGAGTATCACTGAATCTATCTCAATAGCCTTCAAAAACTTTTCCACAAAATCGGCATAATCATCCACCGCCCATGGCTCTCTTGGCTCATCACTTTTTCCAAAGCCAGGCAAATCAAGCTGAATAAACTGGTAGGCGTTTCCCACTGCTGTGGCTACAGAATCGTACACCTCAAGGGTGGTGCCCCAGCCTTGAAGCATCAGGATATATCTGCTTCCTGCACCTGTAATCTTGTAATTTATATTATAATTATCTACTAATATACTACTCATGAATTTTACTTTCTAATTAATAAAGACTTCTTGCGTTAATATAGTCTTTTTTTAGGGAAATTACAAGTCACTTCATGGTTTTTACATAATGGTGCATGTAATTAACTAATGCCTCAGCGGCTTTAACAAATTTATTTATCAGCATAGCCCCTTTAGAATTGTTTTTTGACTTGAACAATTCCTCCTGTAAAAACAGGCATTGAAATAATAATCTGGAGTCAATGCTTTCTACTACCTTTTCTAAAACATAACCCATGCATTTTTCAGCCTCCATGTATCGCTTTTGCCTGATTAAAATATTGGCATAGCTGACGGAAACAGCCTTTGCACTTTTCTTTAAAAAATCCGTTTTCCCCTTTAAACTGTTTTTCAAAAGCCCTTCCATAAGCTGAATGGCTTCCGCTTCGTTTCCTGCTTCAAAATGAGCCATCCCGATTTTGTAAATCATCATGTGTTCGATTTTTGTCAGCTTCACATTCTCCATCTCACAGGCTTTTGGGATTTGCCGCCCCATCTCAAACACCCCCACAATCCTGTCTAAAAACTCTTCCACTGTAAGACCGCTTTTTCTCATATACGCCAAATAGCCTAATATAAAATACTGTTTATGCTCTATGTTGCTTTCGTCCATTAATGTCTTGAACCTGTTTAGTTTCCGCTCCAGCTTTTCAGCCCTGCCACTGTGAATTGCAACTAGAAGCTCCTCCTTGGCTCTTTGAAACTCAAACACTTCCTCCATCACCAGTTCTTCATAAGTCACTCCAAATCTTTCAAATACATTATTAAATTTTTCGAACAAGGAAAGCTTTGGGTATTCCACTCCATTTTCAATCCTTGAAATTGTGGACATAGCGCAATCCACTGTTTCAGCCAACTCCTGTTGGGTCATTTTATTCTGTTGTCTAAAATGAGCAAGGTGTATCCCGAATCTTTTTTTATCCATAAAAACACCTCCTGTCGAATATAGTTACATGATGTAATTATATCAACAAGAGGTTAATATTTTGTGAATATGAAATTACTAAAGGCTAGAACTCAGGTTCTATAAGACCATACGCCCCATTCTTTCTTTTGTAAACAACATTGATTTCATCAGTGTCTGCATTCCTGAACATGAAGAAGTCGTGTCCAAGCATTTCCATTTCAAGACAAGCATCCTCAGCATACATAGGCTTCATATCGAATGTCTTCTTGCGGATGATTTGGATTTTCTCCTCGTCCTCCTCCTTTTCCTCTATAAAGTCCTGAGCAAAAATTGTTCTGGAATCAGATTGCTTTCTGTCAATGATTTTGTTTCTGTGCTTTTTAAGCTGTGCCTCAAGTGTATTTGTTACAGCTTCTATAGAAGCATACATATCAGATGTGGTTTCCTCTGCTCTAAGATAAGAGCCCTTCATTGGAATTGTAACTTCTATCTTCTGACGTCCTTTCTCTACGTCAAGAGTGATTATCGCTTCTGTGTCTTTAGTAAAATATTTGTCTAATTTTTTGAAACGCTCCTCCACAGCGTCCTTTAATCCTGCAGTTAATTCGATGTTTTTTCCTGTAATTGTAGTTTTCATGTCATTACCACCTTTGCGATGTATTTGAAAAACATAAGCAGATTAGTGACTATTACTAATTTTAGATTTGCTTATTGGTTTTTCATGTGAAAATTATACCAATAATGAGTAAATATCACAAGGTTTTTATCTGAAATCTTTATTAAATTTTTGTTAATTGTATACACAAAATCAGATGTATCCACCGTCCACACCAATGATTTGCCCTGTCATGTATGCTGGTGCGTTTATCACATTTAAAACAGTAAGCCCTATTTCTTCTGGAGTGCAAAACCTGCCTGCCGGTATCTCCTCCTGTAAAGCTGCTCGCTCTTCCTCAGAAAGGTTTCCATTCATATCAGTATCAACCACACCGCAAGCTATGGCATTTACAGCTATGTTGTTTGGTGCCAACTCCTTTGCCAAAGCTTTTGTAAAAGAATTTACTCCACCCTTTGTTGCAGAGTAAGCCACCTCACAGCTGGCACCTACAGTTCCCCACATGGAACTGATGTTGATAATATTGCCTGACTTTCTTTTTACCATGTCTGGCACAATGACCTTTGCCGTGTAAAAAAGCGAAGACAGATTGGTCCCCAGCATTTCATTCCATTCATCCACAGACATATCTGTCAAAAGACCAATGTGAGCTACCCCGGCATTGTTTACAAGCACATCCACCTTACCCAGTTTTTCAAGAGCCTCCTGGCAAACAAGAATAAGGGATGCCCCATCTGCCACATCTGCCGCATATGTGTAGACCTCCACCTGGTATTTTTCTGACAGGTCTTTTGCTAGAGCATTTAGCATATCTATATTCCTGTGGCAAACTAAAGCCAGGTGATACCCTTCTGCTGCCAAATTTTCAGCTATAGCAGCACCTATTCCTCTGCTTGCCCCTGTAATGAATGCTGTCTTTTTCATTAAAATTATTTCCTTTCAAGCCATCCTATAAAACGTTTTCTATCTCGTTTCTGGTAGCCAGGATAGACCCCTGCGCCATTTGCTTGCTGCCGCCTCCTTTTGCCGAAAGCAGCTGGCGAAGACCTGCCACAATAGCCGAGCAATCTCTGGTGTTGCTGCCTATGACAAAATTGTAGCCATCCTCGTCATTGCCAGAAAATATAGAGCATAGTCCTTCATGCTTTTCCATCAGGGTGTTTACTCCCTCTCGCATATTTTTAGCGTCAATGCCATCTATAAAAATAGTCACATCCTTTAAATCAGGAGAGATAGTCTCTATCTGATTTTGCAGCTGGCTTGCAATCATATCGGATATACGATATTTTAACTGTCTGTTTTCCTCTAAAACCCCAGATATTTTTTCTGGCAGTTCATCCTCCTTGCAATTGAGCTGCTGGTAAGAGGCCGATAAAAGCTTCATTCTTCTGTTGTAGTCCTTCAGGGCACGCATACCGCATAGAATATAGACCCTGGTGCCGCCTTTGTATTTTCCAAAGGATATGACCTTTAATAGCCCCACCTGTCCTGTGGATCTCACATGGGGCGCACAGCAGGCGCACAAATCCACATCTTCGATTTCTACCAGACGCACCGCCCCTTCTATCTCTTTTTTGCTTCGATAGTTCAATCGGCTAAGGGCTTCTGAATCAGGATAATATGCCCTTACTTTTATGTCTTTTGCTATCAGTTCATTTGCAGTGTTTTCAATGATTTCTATCTGTTCTTCGGACAGCTCAATGTTTAAATCCAAAGTCACAGTGTTATCACTTAGATGAAAACCCACATTATCTGCACCATATATATTGTGAGCCACACCTGTAAATAAATGCTCACCTGTGTGCTGCTGCATATTGTTGAAACGATGGTGCCAGTCTATTTCTCCATGCACCTCTTCACCGATTAGAAATCCCGTCTTGCAGTAGTGGTAAATCACCCCATTTTCTATTTGAACATCTATTACAGTGGCATTATCAATCTTTCCTATATCGCTGGATTGACCTCCCTGCTCAGGGAAAAATAAAGTTTTGTCTAAAACCACCTTGTAGCAATTTTCCTCTTTGAAGGTGCATGGGTCGCAGGATATCACCTTTCCTGTAAACACCCTTAGGTATGCATCTGTATCATATAAAGCCTCTGTCTTCATAATTCACCTAACCTACTTTTAATTCTTTCCAATTGGAATACCAAATATCTTCGTCTGGAAGCCCTCCATCAAAGTGTCATAGTCTGTGTAATTGATGTTGCTCTTAAAATGGGAGTTCCACACATCTCTCAAACTATCGCATATACGGATTGCATCGTCCTTTTCTTCATTCATCTGTATAGCAGGGAACACATAATAAATCATATAATAATTAAGATTCATCAAATCTGCCCCTCGCACCTTGCCAAACTTTTTAAAGCTGGCTGTGACTTCCTCGCAAAATGTGCCCGCCTCCGCCGCCACGTCCTCTGATTTTATAAGCTCTGCAAGGAGTGGATATCTCTTCTCGTTAAAAACCCCCATCCATTTCTCATAATCCTTTTTTGAATGTATTTTGCTCAAGTAAGCCACATCATCAAATATTTTTTCCACATCATATTTCATAGCCATTCTCCTCCTACTCTATTATCTCATTAAGCTCTGTGATATCCTCTATTTTTGCCACATAGCTATCCATGGTTTTTCCATATCCATAGGCTGCCCATATGAAATCCACCCCTGCCTTGTCACAGGCATCCTTGTCGCTTTGGATATCTCCCACATACACAGGACTCTTAATTCCGTTTTTTTGAACCAAGCCTTTTATATTGTCTGCTTTTCCAAGACCATTGTCCCCATAGCAGATGTAATCTGTAAATAAGTCACCCAGTCCACTTCGCTGTAAAAATGTCTCTATGTAGCCAGACTGACAATTGCTGACTATATATAGCTTTACCCTTTTGCTCAGTGCCTTTAGGGTCTCCCCCAATCCTTTATAGCAGGTGTCCACTTCACTTTTTCCCAAATCCAGCATTTCGTATTCTTCGCAAAGATGTAGGGTAGCATATCTCTTTTGGGGATTCTCATCTGGAATACATGCGTCTGCAATGTCTGTCATAGTCTTTCCAAATAGCCCCTTTAGAGTTTCTGTGGTGAACTTGCAGTCATACCCCATTTCCTTACAGGCTCTTTCCCAGCTGGCGGCAAATACAGGTGTGTTGTCCCATATAGTGCCATCCATATCAAATATTATCCCATCTGTTTTGATTTTCATTTTTACTTCCTTTTTATTAAACTTATGTGCTATTTTATCTCATTTTCAGTATAATTAACAGATACACTATAAAAATAAAGGTGAAGACTATGACAGATGAAGAACAACTTTTATATAACAGATTAATAGAGCTTTCCAACAGAGCCTATAAAAATAACATATATACCTTCAGCGACTTTCTAAGCCTAAGCCAGCAGGATATCCTGTATCATGCCGCAAGAGACAAGGCATTTGCTCCTGTGAAATTTGATTTGTTTGGGGGCTATGAAAATTGTGAAAGAAAAATGGCGCGCTTTGGAAGTGAAGAGAATTTTGGCTACACTGTTGACTATCCTATTTGCTGCATAAAAATAGAACCTATGGCAAAAAAGTTTGCCAAGGAATTAAGTCACAGGGATTACTTAGGAAGCCTGATGAGCCTTGGTATGGATCGTAAAAAATTTGGAGATATTTTTGTGGATGGAATGGATGCTTACATTTATGCAGATGAAAGCACCACTGATTATCTTTTAGACAATCTAAATTCAGTTGGAAGAAACTCAGTAAAATGCTCCATTTCAGAATTGCCGGAATCATATAAAAAATCAGCTCTAAAGGAAGTCACCATACAAGTGGCATCCAAAAGAGCCGATGCTATTATCGCAAAAGTATATAACCTGAGCCGCAAGGATACCATTCCTTATTTCACCGAAAAAAAAGTGTCTGTACAGGGGCATATCGTAGAAAACAACGATAAAATCCTGGCAGCTGGTGACACTGTATCCGTCAGAGGCTTTGGTAAATTTAACATAGTCTCAGAGGGTGGGCTTTCCAAAAAGGGCAAGCTTAACCTGACCGTGGAAATCTTTGGCAGATAATGCCTAGTGCCTCTTGTAGGCTGGCATAAGCTGCAGCTTGTGTAAATTAGCCACATGCTTTTTATCAATAGATGCCTTCACATCCTCTGGGATATTGGCATTTTTATCAGATATGTATTCGTCCAGCTGTGCGTAGGTAAAGCCCAGCTTGTCCTCATCAGACATGCCAGAAAGTCCGTCAGATGGCATTTTATGCACTAAAGTATCAGGCAGTCCCAAGTATTCTCCAATCTGAAGCACCTCATTTACCGTAAAGTCCTGCAATAGCGACACATCTCCAGCAGCATCACCATATTTGGTGGAATAGCCCACATAGTCCTCAGAAGCATTGCAGGTGTTCACTACAAATGAAGTAACCCCCTGTCCCTGTGCCACTGCATATAATGTGGTCATTCTAAGGCGAGGAGCCAGATTGATACGTAAATCCGAAGTAACTTCAAAGCTTTTTGATTTTTCAAAGGTGGCAATTGCAGCATTGTAATAGTCAGTGATAGGAACTATCTCATATGGAATCCCTAAAAATTCTACTAATAGCTTTGCATCATCCAAGTCACTCATGGTGCCATTTGGCATGATGATTCCAAGCACTCTGTCTGCTCCAAGTGCTTCCTTTAGCACTGCTGCTGTGACAGAGGAATCCTTTCCTCCTGAAATACCAAGCACTGCCTTAGAGTTTTCTCCAAAGCGGTTGAACCATTCCTTTGTGTATTCTATTAACTGTTTTGTTTGCTTTTCAACATCGAATTCTCTCATAATCTCTCCTATTTCAAACGATACAATTCTGACATTCTGCGTCCAATGATTGATTTTTCTTTTTTATCCACAGCCTCAATCCTGTCTGCAACCATTATTCTAAAATTAGCCTTATATAGCTTGTGTCCTAAAAGCAGTTCATATATAGCCTGCAAATCTGGCAGAGTAAATTCTTCATTAGCCATACTAAAAGGTAAATCCGTATATTCGATTTCCCTTCTAAGCTTAATCATTGACTCTAATATTATCTCTACGTGGTCGAATGCCAGCTGTGTTTTGCTCTTTAGGCTAGGCACCATATTGCCATATTTTACATTTCCATTTTTAAATCTTTTGGTGGTGAGCTGGTATGAAATGGATATACCTATGTCGTCATTGTGGATGAGCAGCATATTATCAGTAAATTCAAAATCAAACCAGGCTGCCTCCAGGGCATCATCCCCACCCTTTACAGGTGGAGCCACCGAAGAAAGTGCCATATATGCCACACTGATAACTCTCATTCTAGGGTCTCTGTCTGGCTTGGAGAATGTGTATACCTGCTCTAGGAAAACATTTTTTAAACCTGTTTCCTCTTTTAGTTCTCTGGCTGCGGCCTCATAGCAGGTCTCCTCTGGCCTCACAAAGCCTCCTGGCAAAGCCCAGCAATTGATATATGGGTGTTCTCTTCTCTTTATCAAAAGTATTTTTAATCCAGAGTAGTCCTTTTTAGGGCTCAACACCATCATGTCAACTGTCACTGATGGTCTGGGATAATCACCTGGATCATATTGCTCTAAAAACTGTGCTTCAGTCAATCCATTTCTGTCCGTAATTTCCATAAATTACCTCCTGGTTTTTATAGTAGTACGTTACTACCATTTGTTTATCTTGTCAATGCCAATACACTATAAAAACACTATTAATTTATGGCACGCCCATTAGTTATTTAATGTGTTTATCACCCTTTGCACTGTGTTAAATGCCTCATAATCGTACCTTTCCACGGCCTCTATTACTATCACATCAGCATTTTTTATGTCTGATTTTGTTTCTGACATGTAATCCCTGTGTACAAAGGTGCAGCTTTTAAAATCCTTGGATAAATAAGGCATCATATTCACTCTAAAGCTGTCACCAATGAGGCATAGCTTTTTATCAATCATGCCATCTGAGGTAGTTCTGTTAATCATTGCCTCGGTGTTTAGCCCCGAAACTGTTATCTCTGGCTTGTAGTCCACAGTGCATTCAGTGTCATCATGGGTCACCATGGAATCTGGTATTCCCATGTAGGTGTACAGCTCGTATTTGGCTGCATCCTCTGTGCCAGTTATCCAGTTGCTGGGGTCTACGTATTCTACCCCCATGGCGTCATACAATGCATTTGTGCCAAACAAGCCCCCCAGACGATTCCAGTGGCTATCGTATTTGTAATAAACCTGGTATCTGCCTGCAGCCACCAGCTCGTTTTCCAGTGGGTATAAAAACTTGGTATCACAATTCGCATTTACGTATTCATAAAGCTGCTGTATTCTTCGATAAGAATTTACTATATCCACAGTAGGCATATATTTACTGTATACAGAGGATTTATTCGGTGCTATGTAGATATACAGTTCCTTGCCCTTAGCGTCACAAATGCTTTGCAGCTGCTTTAGCTTATTTGTGTACTGCTGCATTTCTTCCTCGGACAGATTATTTGTCCCCTGATAGCATTCTATTTCGTTTTCACCATACAAAAACAGCCAGCCATCTCTGGCTATTATTACATCCTGATACACATGCAGCGGGAAATAATCAGACACTGCATCTTCTGGCAAAGCTTCCTCAGCCTCTGTAGTCTCTGTAACTTCTGTATTCTCTGTAGTCTCTGAAACCTCTGCTGCCACCTCTTCCTCTGAAACCTTAGGAACAGTAGCCTCCCCCCTGTC
>CAMNPQ010000063.1 GCA_946548305.1 uncultured Pseudobutyrivibrio sp. | reverse complement strand
TAAATCCCTCTTCCTTCTCTTCCTCCACTATTTCCTTATTATTTGCCATTTTTTTTGCCTCCTCTATAGCAAGTTGTGACTATTTATTCTCCAAGTCCTCGTACCAATAATATCCGTCCCTGCCATTTTGCTTTACATGATAAAGTGCTCTGTCTGCACATTTAAGTAGTGTATCCAGCTCAGCAGCATCAAATGGAAAACGGGACGCACCTGCACTAAAGCTCATTGTCCTTTTCAGCTCAGCACCTGTGCTAAGTTTTATCCTATGTATCTCTTCAAGAGACTGCTTTAGTTTTTCATCTATTTCCTCTTGAATGTTTAGCTCTGTAAGAGCCACAAATTCATCGCCACCCAACCTAAAAAGAATGGCATCCTTTCCCAGGTTGTTTGACATGATACTTGAAAATTTTTCTAACAGTTCATCCCCCATGTCATGCCCTAAGTTATCATTCACATCTTTAAAATGGTCTATGTCCAGTAAGATAAGTACAAAATATTTTCCCTTATCAATTCTTTCCTTGGCATACAACTCAAAGGCTCTTCTGTTGTGCAGCCCAGTCAATGAATCATGCTCGGATATTTCCTCCAAAAGGGCATTCTCCCTTTTGTTGATTTTATACATAACAAACATTAGCACTAAAACTACCATAAGTAAAACTACGATAAAATTAATCACCAGATTTCTCAGTTCTCCCAAAGTGGCTGACAGTGCCTCGCTTGAAACTCTTACCTCTAAATACCAGCCTGGCATACTGGCTATTTTAGTGGAATACTGGATATACCTGATTCCATTTTCAGTATTTGCGCTGGAAATGTTTTCCACACCATTTCTCATTGCCTTTAACCAGCTGTTGTAGTTTTCCTCCATAGATGCATCCAGGTTCTGCTTTATCAAATAGGCATTTGACCAGCTTCCCACTGCCTTTTCATCATTGGAAACGCAAATAATCACATTAAAGGATTTGGAATCCACCAAATCTACCTCAATATGATTTCCCACCGACTGGGTGTTGGCAATTTTTTGCAGATTATTAAATTTATAGGTTACATAAAGCCACCCCTGCTCATTGTCCCCGTAATAGAATTTTGCAAACTGGGTTATCACAGGCTGACCGCTAAGTTTGGATCTGTATGGAACAGACATTGACACAGGCTCTGCCATATCCACAATTTCAGTAAGATTCCATTTTTCAAACTCTCTGATTTCAGGTTCTGTAGCATACACTTTTTTGTTGGCATCAAGAAGCCCCATGCTCAAAAACTGGTCGTTGTTCAAATATTCGAAGCTTTCAAAGTTTAATGTGTCGTAAGCCTGTTCCGCCGTGTCAAAATTTTCAGCGGAAAGTACAATAGCCACAGCCTCTGTGGTATCATTCATTGATTCAATAGCAAGGTTGATTTTTTCTGCCATAATTGTGCATAGCTCACCTGTCATTTTTTCATCATGCTCTAACATCAATTTATTAAATGACGCAATAAGCAAGCTTATAGCTATAATAAAAACTATCAGGCATATACTTAATATTCCAAACAAAACATTGCTTTTATTTGGATTTTTTATCTTCTCTGATTGTTTTACCATAAGTTCCTCAATTCTGCACTATCAACTCTGCTATTTCTGCCTCGTCCATATTTTCATTATTAACTGCCACGACCCCTGTATCCTCAAATTTTCCTATGAGGTTTTCCCCATTTAGTAAATCTAAGGCTGCCTGAAGTCCCCTGTAGCCCATATCGTACTGTCGCTGCAACATGGTGCTTACCCTATACTCAGGATTTTCCACCAATTCCTTTATTTCATCAGAGTAATCAAAGCCCACCACAACCATATTTTTAAGTTCATTTTTCAATACTACATTTGCCACAGCCTGGGATGGAGAATTATTTGTTGCATATAAACCTGCTATATTCTCATTTGCTGCCAGGAAATTCTGTAATATTTCTTCTCCCTTTTCCTTTTCACTGTTACAGTTCATCAAATCTGTATTTATTTCCCAGTTTGCTGGAGCATGGGCTGTCCAATATTGGAAAAATCCGGCAAGCCTTTCATTTATAGTCTGGGATTTGTCTGAGCCTACCATTATTCCCACTGAAAGCTTTTCTCCCTCACTATGATTTGCTTTTTTTAGCTGACTTAGCATTTCTTCAGCTGCCTTTTGTCCAGCCAGAGAATTTTCTGTCATGTAGCACAAATCAAAGCTTTCTGTGTTTACCACTGTGTCAAGCAATACAATAGGTATATTACTGTCGTATACCTCTTCCACCTTTGTTGCAAGTGCAGTGGAATCATTTGGGGCTAATAGGATTGCATCTGCTCCTGAATCAAGAGCTGTGTCTATAAGCTCCTCCTGCCCCTGCCAGTATTCGGGGGTGTTTGTTCCAGCGTAATACACGTTGCAGCCATATTTTTCTCCTGCGTCCCTTGTGCCACTTACTATAGTCTGCCAGTATTTACTGTCCAGAACCTTCACTATCAGATATATGTCAGGTCTGCCGTCCTCCACAGTGGTCACTGGCACAAATTCGCTAATGGTCATATTTATTTCTGTGGCCTCCTCCTCATTTTTGCCTGAGCCGCAACCACATAACAATAGTGCAAATATCACTATCAGATTTATAATCAGCTTTCTTTTCATCCCAACACCCCGCAACACAATCTCACCCACCCTTTAGTATATTGCCACCATTTTGAATTATCAATAAATTCGCAAAATGTTCAGAAAATATTCTTTATTTGCCCACTAATTATGCTATAATTGTTTCATCTTACTTTCAAAAAACAGTTGAGGTAGTCTATGCTAAATGTTGATACCGTAGGAAATATAACCTTTAATGTTGCAGCATTAATCATCAGTCTGACCTGCATTGTCTACACACTAATGATGCAATCAAAGCCCAATTTAAAGAATAGATTATTCTTTACTTTGGTCATAATTGTTATGATTGATGCCTTCAGCGGTATGGGCGTTACTCTCGTAAGTCAGCTTAACATAGCTTTCAACGTTAAGCTGATACTTTATCATGTCTGCCACTTTTCCTATTTCTTTACACATTTTGCAATCGCTCCTATTCTGGCACTGTATATCATTTTGTATTGCGGTGTTTCCTTTAGATTTTCTATTAGATCCAGATGGTTTCTAAGTGCTCCTTTTATTCTGATAGAGCTTTTAACACTATTTAATCCTGCACTTCACCTTATTTACACTATAGATTCAGATTTAATATTTCACAGAGTTTCAGGGATATATCTAGCCTATCTTATAAGTGCCTTTTATATGCTGTTTGCAATTGCAGCTTTATATTTGTATTGGAATGCTTTCAACAATCTAAAAAAATTTGCAATCACTTATTTTTTTGTGATTGTCATCGCTGGAACTATCATCCAAATGCTTTTTATAAACATCAGATGTGAGCTTATGTGCGAAGCCATTGGTCTGATGGGCATCATGGTAATATTTGAAAATGACGACGATTGGAATGACCTTGCCACAGGCACCTTCAACAGAAGTGCTTTTCTTAGAGATGCAAAAATATATTTAAAATATGGAAGAAACGTATGGGCTTTATGTGTCAGAATCGAAAATGCGGATTTGTACAGAAAAATAACAGGCTACGAGGAATATGAACGCATCCTTTACAATATAGGTATGTTTTTAACTTCCATAAATCCTAGATATGATGTGTATCGTGTGAGCAATTCCTGCTTTTACATATTCTGTCCAGAGGTGGAGGAAGTGGATGCCAGCCTTGTTTCGGAAATAATTTTCGACCGTTTTTCAAAAGAATGGATTCATGATGGCGGCAGCTTTCTTTTGAAGGCACTTGTAATAGAAATAAATCTGCCACATCAGCTTTCCAACCTGGACTATCTTTTGCTTTTATCTGATTCTTCCATGTCTTCTGACGAGGACAAATCATACTATAAAATAGAAGATTTGGACTTTTTATTTAGACGAGCAGCTGTGGAAAAGGCTCTAAGACGAGGAATCGAAGCCGGCAGCTTTGACGTTTATTACATCCCCATTTATTTAAAGGATGGTCTGATGATTTGCGGTGCTGAATCCACCCTGCGCTTTTACGACAGTGAAATAGGTGAAATAAGTCCTGATGAGTTTATGCCAATCGCAATCGAAACAGGAATCATCACCGAGTTAGGCTGGTTTAATATAGAGGAAGTATTCCATTTCTTGGGTGGTGGTATCACTGAAGAAATGGGGCTTGATTTCGTGAGCATAAATATTTCCGCCAGACAGATAATTGAATCTGATTTTTCGGGGCGTATTAAAGCCCTTCTAGATAAATATGAAATAGATGCAAGCCGTGTGTCATTTAATCTGACTGAAGCCACCGCTACTGCAAATAAAAACGTGCTGGATAAAGTGATAGGTGAGCTTTCCACTATGGGAATCCAGTTTTATATGGATGATTATGGCAAAGAGCTTTTTGGAATGCGTGCAATGCTGCCTGCATATTTTGACGGTGCCAGAATCAATGCCTCACTTATAGAAGACGCAAGCAAAAATTCCCAAAACAAAATAATAATGGACAATAGGATTAACATCCTGAATCAAACTAAAAAGAAAATCGTGATTAAGGGCGTGGATGATGTAAATACCCTGGAATTACTTACTAATCTAAAGGTTGAATATCTCCAGGGATTATATTTTTCAGACGCCACAAGCAAAAGAGATTTTATTGCTATCTTGCGTGCCACTGAAATGGCAAGAATGGAGGAAAGACGTGCCAGGGCTGCCAGCGAAGCCAAAAGCAGCTTTCTTGCAAATATGTCCCATGAAATCAGGACTCCTATCAACGCAGTGCTTGGCATGAACGAAGTCATTTTACGGGAATGCAAGGATGACTCTATCTTAGAATACGCAAGAAATATAGAGGGTGCTGGACGTACTCTTTTATCTCTAATCAACGATATTTTGGATTTTTCTAAAATTGAAGCTGGAAGCATGGAAATCAATGAGAGTGAATACGAAGTGTCCTCTCTTTTGAATGATGTGTACAACATGGTAAATATCCGTGCTGAGAAAAAAAATCTCGCACTGGAATTTGATATTGATGAGGATTTTCCAAACAAGCTTTATGGCGATGAAATGCGAATACGCCAAATAATGGTGAATCTTTTAAACAATGGTGTGAAATACACCACAGAAGGTACTGTCACACTAAAGCTCTCCTTTACACCTTCCTATGATGATTTCATTGATTTAAGAATTGTAGTAAAAGACACTGGTATCGGTATAAAAAAGGAGGATTTATCTTCCCTGTTTGACAAATTCAAACGACTGGATATCGACAAAAATAAGACTGTGGAAGGCAGCGGTCTGGGGCTTGCCATTACAAGCTCACTGATTGAGCTTATGCATGGCAGCATCAATGTGGATAGTGTGTATGGTTCTGGTTCTACCTTCACCGTTACTCTTCCTCAAAAAATGCTGTCCTCAGATAAAATAGGTGATTTCAAAACCAGGATTTCAAAACTGGCTGAAAAACGTAAATATCGTCAAAAGTTTATTGCTCCAGAGGCAAACATATTAGTGGTGGATGACACCCCTATGAACCATGTGGTCATTACAGAATTATTAAAACATACAAAGGTAAATATCACCTCTGTAAAAAGCGGCTTGGAATGTTTGGAGTACACCAAAAATAATAAATACGACATCATTTTCTTAGACTACCGCATGCCGGGAATGAACGGCACTGAAACCTTAAATCATCTAAAAGAGGATGAGGATAATGCCAATCTAAACACACCTGTAATAGTGCTCACAGCAAATGCTATCTATGGAGCCAGGGAAGCATTCCTAAAGGAAGGCTTTGATGATTATCTTTCAAAGCCTATAGACTCTGAAAAGCTGGAAGAAACCATAATGCGTTTCCTTCCAAGTGAAAAAATTACAGAGGTGGTTGACGAGGATGAACTGGTGGTCTTAGATGAAAATTCAGAGGCGGACTGGATAAATAAGCTTACCTTGATAGACTCCAAAGCAGGGCTTAAAAACTGCGGCTCTAATGACAGCTATTTAAATATAATCAAAGCATATTACCAATCCATCAAAACCAATATGTCAAATATATCTAATGCTTTGGAAACAGAAAACTACAAAGATTATACCAGCTTTGTTCATTCACTAAAGAGCACCTCTAGAACAATAGGTGCCATGGAGCTGTCTGAGCTGGCAAAAGAGATGGAGGCAGCTGGAAACGAAGGCAATATTACTTTTATTAAAAAAATGACTCCACAGCTGTTAGAAATGTATTCAGCTGTAGAATATGAGCTTTCTGGTGTTTCCGAGATAGCTGATACTGATGACTCTAAAGAAGAGGACAAGCCAGCCATCTCAAATGAAATGCTACAGGATGCATTTAACAGCATTTTAGAAGTTAGCGAAAAGCTGGATTACGACACACTTCAATATATTGTAGAACAGTTAAAACAGTATAGCTTATCACCACAGGATAATGATATAATCAAACTGATAGAGGAAAAGGCTTACAGGTTGGACTGGGATGAAATTAAAACTATCGCTAAAGAACGATTAACTAAGGAGATAAATACATGAATCAAAAAAGAATCCTATTCGTAAGACCTGGAGAGACCTTTATGGTAAATGCCATAAAAGATAACCTTTTAAAAGCCGGCTTTCCTGTTGATGTGGCAGGCTACTCTACTTCCGAGATAAGCCGCGGGGCAGGTGATGCCCTACTTATCATTCTTTATACTGATGCAGATATCGAAGAGCATGATGATGTGTTTGTATATCTAAAGGATTTGTGCCTTGAGGACAACAAACGACTTATCATTATAGGGGAGCGTGTAGCATTTGATTTTGCACATAAGTTTATCCCAAAAGAGGATATTGCATACGAAATACCACGTCCACTGGATATGAACGATTTTATGGACAAGGTACTCACTGTCACCTCAGACGAGTATGAACAGCTGCGTAGAAAATGCATTCTTATCATAGATGACGACCCTACTTTTCTACAAATGATGAGGGAAATGCTAAAGGTAAGATATCGTGTAGGCATGGCAAATTCTGGTGCCCAGGCTATAGCCTGGCTTGCAAGCAACCATGCAGATTTGATTTTGCTGGACTACGATATGCCTGTTTTAGATGGTCCAAAGGTAATGGAGATGCTAAAGGGAGAGAGCTTTTCTCAATCCATTCCTGTAATGTTCCTCACAGGAAAAAATGATAGAGAATCCGTCACCAGCGTTATATCTCTAAAGCCTGTTGACTATCTGCTTAAATCCATAAGCCGTCCAAAACTTTTAGCCACTCTTGATAAATTTTTCAAGTCGAGGGATAACTAATGTATACAATGGAAATTACCAATATGGGCAGTGCCACCTTTAGGATTGCTGCCATTATAATAAGCATCACCTGCATCTTTTATACCCTTTTAATGCAGCGCAAGGAAAGGGAAAGAAGCCGCTTATTTTTGATGCTTTTATCTATTATTCTTATTGATGCTGTATCAGGGCTTTTTAGCAGCCTGATTGCTGGCGTGAATCTTGCCACTAATACAAAGCTGATACTAATTCATACCCTGCAGATGATTTATTTCATCACCCATTTTGCATTAATATTTGTCTTTTTTAAATACATTGTATTCGTATGTAATCTGAAATACATCTACGATGAAAAGAAAATGAAATCCTTTGGGATTCCCATCATTGTATTAGAGCTTCTTTTAATCACTAATCCTATTACTGGGATATGCTTTTCCATAGATAAAAATTATGTTTTTCATAGAAATATAGGTATTTACGCAGCCTATATTGTCAGTACTTTGTATTTCATCCAGTGTATAGTCATACTGGTGCGCTACTGGCATACCATCAATCAATTAAAGAAGCTTGCCATGTTTTATTTCTTGTCATTGGCTGTGGTTGGAATTATCATACAGCTGATTTTCCCTGATATTGTGTCTGAGCTTCTCTGTGAGTCCATCGGTCTGATGGGGCTCATGATAATGATTGAAAAGGAAGATGACAAAATAGATATAATCACCTCAGCCTACAATAGAAGTGCCCTAATCAATGATTTAAATGTGTTTATCAATATGAAAATCCCCATTAAAATCATTTGCATTAGAATAGATAATTCTGATAGCTACAGGAGGATTGCAGGCTACGAAAATTTCGATGATATCTTAGTGGAAATCACCAACTTTTTAATAGAAATCGCCCATGAAAACAATGTGTATAAGGATGGGGATGCCAGCTTTTTTATAATCTGCCCTAATTTTTCCAACAAGCAAATGAAAAACCTGGCTCATACCATTGATTCCCGCTTTAAAATGGGATTTTCATCAGATTCAGGCAGCCTTACCATAGTGGAAAGTATCCTGTGTGCCAGCTTTCCAGAAAAGCTTGTCACCTCTGATGATATATTGCTTTTAGCAGATGCGCCTTTAGAGGACGTGGAACAAAATATTTTTATAAATGATGAATTGGATTTTTTGCTTAGAAATATTGCCATAGAAAAGGCTATTTCCCATGGAATAGCTGCCCAGAGTTTTCATGTGTACTATCAGCCTATTTACGGAAAAAAATGTGGCTGTATAAAGGCAATGCAGGCTCTTTTAAAGCTAAATGATTCTTCCCTTGGCGAACTAAACTACAACGAATTTATGCCAATTGCTGAAAGAGCTGGCTTTGCTGACACTCTTGAAAGCAAAATGTTAGAAAGCATTTTTAGATTCGTAGGAGAATCTTTAAACAAAACAATCTCCTTTGATTTTGTTTTAATTCATCTTATGTCTGTAAAAGTGGTGAATAAAAGTCTGGTGGAAACTGTGATGGGACTGAAATACAAGTACAACATAGATCCATCTAAAATAGCCTTTGATATAGACGACTCTATTTTAAATTTTGGAAATGAGAACCTAAGCTATGTGTTAACCGAGTTTTATAATGCTGGCTTTAGTCTGTTTCTTGGTAATTATGATATTTCAAATCTAGGTCAGAATGAAACTATTCTAAGCAGATTTAGAGGTGTAGTTTTAACTGCCTGGAAGTTTTTGGATGAAACCTATATAAAGCAGGGTCAGCTGGTTTTGGAAAACAGAACTGATATGTTATCTCAGCTTGAAAAGGAAGTCATTATCACTGGTATAGACAATGAAAGCTTTTTGGAAGAAATCACAGGTACTACAGCGAAATATATGTCTGGTAAAAATCTGTCTGCCCCTTTGACAAAAGAGGAAATAATAGATAGATTTTTAAAGGAGGACAAAATAACACTTGCTTCAGAAAGCTAGATAAAGAGGTTTTTAATGATTGTATATACTACCTATGGACAATTTCAAAGGGAAATGAATGAATACTACAAGCGCACTGGCTCAAAGCTGCAATTTCCTGAGATGATGAGACGAATGCATAAAAAGGGATTGCTGGAAAAAGTGCCCCCGAGAATAAATGTGCCAGATGAGGCAATGATAATAGATGATGAGGAATTCGACAAAATCATAGACACTATCCCTATAGATTTTGAGATAGAAACTACCCTGGATACGGAAGTGGTTGAGGAAAGAATGATTCCCCAGTTTTATGATGTGTTTACCATCAGACACCCACGCTTCACCAGGCAGTTTTCCCATACCCACAACTACTTCGAGCTTAATTTTGTCATTAAAGGCACTGCTAATTTTTATTTTCAAGATGAATGCCATACTATGAAGGAGGGGGAAATCTGTATAGTAGCTCCTGGTTCTTTCCATGATTTTCTAATAGAGGATGAGAAATCTATCGTATATACGGTATGCATCAGAAAGAGCACTTTCGATAGCACCTTTACCTCCATAATGAGCCACCAGGATTTGATTGCAGGCTTTTTTAGACAGATTTTAAAGGATAATGACCATTCCAACTATCTCATGCTTTTTACTGGAAACAACATGGAATGTCGTATTCTCTTAAGAAAGCTTTTGATTGAATCCTCCAAAAAAGATGAATACAGCAATGGCTGCTGCATCAGCATTATAAATATGCTATTCTGCAATCTGCTTAGAAACTACAGCAAGACTATGGCATTTTACAACTATGAAATAGGCTCTGATTTTTCACTGGTTTTACAATATATTCAGCACAACTATCAAAGCATAACACTTTCCAGCCTTGCTGAATTTTTCCACTACAGCGAGCCTCATCTTTGCACCCTGATAAAGCAAAACACCGGAGAGAATTTTACAGAGCTGATTAAAAAGCTAAAAATGAAGGATGCTGTAAACTATTTGATAAATACCGACCTAAAGATAAATGAAATCGCAGAGCAGATAGGCTACAATTCTTCAGATCATTTTTCCAGGGTTTTCAGGCAGACCTACAAATGCTCTCCTGCTGAATACAGGAAATCTAATAAAAAAGAAAGCCCCTTCATCCCATTCTCTACAGAACAGGACAAAGGTGCTTAATAATTTATTAGAATCTACTTCCCCATATGTTACAGAATGGGTCGATTGGGCTTTCACCCTTAAAGCTAGAGCGACCCATTATTTTTTCTACTACCTGCTCACACACTTCCTTTGTTGGTGTGTATGCATTGATAAAGGTTTTAACCATTGGCACATCCACCAAGTGATATGGGTTTGCCACAGATATAAACATTGTTGGTATCTCCTGCACAAACCATGGTGCGTCTGCAGCCATTAAGTGTACCCAGTCTATTCTTCTAACTGATTGATTACTTGCGGTATCTATGCAGGCAACATATATTGCCAAATCAAATTTATCCTTTGCATAGCCTACACCGGTTTCAAACATCTCATAGAAATCCAGCTGGTTATAATTGTACACACTCACTTCAAAGCCTTCCTTCTCTAACAGGTCTTTGAAGATTGTGATTTGACTATCCCCATCTTTAAATCCACCACCTACTCTATCTTCAATAAAGTAAAGTCTGACTTTTTTATACTTATCTGATGAAATAGGCAGTAAGCTTTGAGTATCCTTTACCAGTGTGATAGCTTCGTCTGCACACTTTACAGTCCAATCCTGGTGCTCTTTGCAGCCAACCACTGAAAGTGCAGCTTCATCAGGCACTAAAGTACCTTCCTTTTTCTTTTCAAACAAATTCATAGCAGCCTTCATACCAAGTATTCTAATGACTGCCTCGTCTAACCTGTCTTCTGTGAGTCTTCCATCTTTAAGGGCATCTCTCACGTATTGATAGTCTTCTCTGATGTCTTTATTAAAGAGGAACATATCGCAGCCTGCCATAATGCATGCTGGAATTGCATCACTTCGCTTCATAGCCGCTGTAAACCCAAGCATAGGTGAAGCATCGGTAACGATAACGCCATTAAAGCCAAGCTTTCCTCTTAGAAGTCCACCAAGGATTTCCTTTGAAAGTGTAGCTGGAAGAATCTCCTCATCCTTTAATTCAGGATTAAAATACTTGCTGTAAGCTGGCTGAAGAATGTGACCTACCATTATAGATAAAATGCCTGTGTTTACCACCTCTTGCCAGATTTTTCCATAGCTTTCGTCGTACTCTTCTACAGAAAGACTGTTTACTGATGAAAGCAAATGCTGGTCTCTAAAATCCACACCATCTCCCGGGAAGTGCTTTGCAGCTGCTGCAACACCGTTTTCATCAAGTCCCTTTAGCTGCTCAGTGACACATTTAATAACTGTATTTACATCATCACCGAAGGTGCGGACATTCATGATTGGATTCATGAAGTTTTTGTCCAAATCACATATTGGAGCAAATGACCAGTTGCAGCCTACAGCCGCAGCTTCCTTTCCAGAGATATAGCCAAGACGATAAGCATTTGTAGCATCCTTTGTGGCTGCTACACCCATTGGTCTGGAAAAATATGTTCCGTCTGTAGCAATTCCCACACCGCCAGACTCTAGGTTTGCTGCCAAAAGCAATGGGATGTCTGAATTTTCCTGAAAAGCCCTGTGGCAGCCTTGAATAGTTGCTGAAGGCAATGGTCTATACAAAACTCCACCTGGATGAAACTCATCTATAAATCCTTTTATTTTGTCAGGCTCTGTCTCTCCATTAATAGGACAAAAGATTTGACCAATCTTTTCCTCCTGTGACATGCCCTCAAATATCTCTTTAACCAGATTCACCTGGGTTTGACCCAGGTGAAATGGTGTTTCCTTTAATATTTCAAAATTCAACATTTTATACTTCCTCGTGATTAGCGTGCATCTTTGACTTCATTTCCTCAATTTCAGGGAAATATTTCTTAATTGGATAGAATACCATAAGTACAATAATTATTGCTGATACGATTGCTGGTACAAGGAATCTAACAACGTTTGTTCCAACTATAGCAGAATCAACCTGACCAAGTGGTCCGTTTTGTGCATTAAAACCGCAAAGTGCAAGGATTGCAAGCATACCAGAGTTTGTGATTGTGTTACCACATTTCTGAGCAAAGCCCTTTACAGATGAAACTACACCTGCAAGCTGTTTGCCTTCTTTTAGCATAATGAAATCGATTGTATCATTTACAAGTACGTTTACTACTGCGTTTACCATAGCTCCGATTACTGTTGCTACAAATGAAAGTACACAGCAATACCAGAAGTTCATACGTCCTGTGAAGAACAAAAGTACATAGCAGATAACTGTTCCTACCTGTGATACTAAAAGTGTCTTCCAACCAGTCTTAAATGTCTTTAAGAATACAGGCATTAAAAATACCATTGAAACAAGAGCACCAACTGAGATGAAGCCCATGTATGTGGAAATAGGTGAACCG
>CAMNPQ010000062.1 GCA_946548305.1 uncultured Pseudobutyrivibrio sp. | reverse complement strand
CATATAATAAACATCGTAAAAACCCCCCAATACATTATATAATTTTTACTAACCCCATAGTAAAAATACCTTCTCCTAAAAAGACAGCGATCGTTGCTGTCTTTTTTATTATCTAAAAATACTTAAGGGGAGACTACATGAATATTCAAGCAATTTACTCAGACGGAACATCTGAATATAGATGGCCTATGGAACCGGAACCTGGCGATTTGGTGACAATTCGTCTCAGGGTATACCATCAGGAGGATTTGAAGGTATATTTGGTTTCCAGGGCATTGACTGAAAGAAAGCCTATGCATTTGGAGCGAGCTCGTGGCGAGTTCGAATTTTATGCATGTGATATAAAATTAAGTGATGAAGAATTCCGTTACCACTTTGAAATAGAAGGGGATTCTGTCCTTTACTACTATGATAGAGTAGGACTATGGAGAGATTTGAGGGAGCATTACGACTTTTCTATTACTCCAGGTTTTTCCACTCCTGCCTGGTCCAAGGGAGCTGTAATGTATCAGATTCTTGTAGACAGGTTTTACAATGGAAATCCCGACAATGATGTGTTAGACAATGAATACCATTATGTGGGAGCACCTGTGCAAAGAGTCACTGACTGGAATTCACTTCCAGCAAACCTTGATATAGGCAGATTTTATGGTGGAGATTTGGAAGGGGTAAGACAGAAACTACACTACCTCAAAAGCCTGGGAGTAGAAGTAATCTACTTTAATCCATTATTTGTTTCTCCATCAAACCATAAATACGATACTTCCGATTATGATTACATAGATCCTCATCTTACCATTATTAAAAATGATGGGGGCGAATGTTTAAATAACGGCGACTATGATAACAGTCATGCCACCAAATATAAGCTTAGAGCCACGAATAAGGAAAATCTAGAGGCTAGTAATAAGTTCTTTGCAGATTTTGTCCGTGAAGCCCATGAGAAGGGCATACGTGTTATTATTGACGGCGTATTTAACCACTGTGGTTCTTTTAATAAATGGCTGAACAGGGAAAAGATTTATTCAAAGGAAGAGGGATATGCGCCAGGAGCGTATGAGACAAAGGAAAGCCCTTACCATGATTTCTTCTTTTTCTATGAAGATACATGGCCTGACAATAAATCCTATGATGGCTGGTGGAGCCATGATACATTGCCCAAACTAAATTACGAGGCTTCTCAGGATTTGTACAATTACGTCATGGAAATAGGCAAAAAATGGGTTAGCGAGCCATACAACTGTGATGGCTGGAGACTGGATGTGGCAGCTGATTTGGGGCATTCTGAGGAGTTTAACCACAAATTCTGGAGAGACTTTAGGCGCGCTGTGAAATCGGCAAATCCAAATGCTATTATTCTAGCGGAGCATTATGGTAATCCTAGTGCTTGGCTTTCTGGAGACCAGTGGGATACTGTAATGAACTATGATGCATTCATGGAGCCACTTACCTTCTTTTTAACTGGAATGGAAAAGCACTCTGATGAATTCCAGCCTAGTGCCATAGGTGATGGTGAAAGATTCAAAAATACGATGCTGCATTTTATGGCAAGGCTAAAGACTCCATCCTTATACTGCGCCATGAATCAGCTCTCAAACCATGACCACTCAAGATTTTTGACTCGTACCAATCATGTTGTTGGTCGAATAGCCACAAAGGGAGCAGCTGCAGCAGAAGACGGAGTGAGCATCCCTATTATGAAGCTGGCTGAGTTAATCCAGCTCACCTGGCCTGGCGCACCTACTTTATATTACGGTGATGAAGCTGGTGTATGTGGCTTTACAGACCCTGATAGCAGGCGTACTTATCCATGGGGGCATTCAAACTACGATTTGATTGATTTTACCAGGGATATGATAATGGTTCATAAGCTGAGCCATGCTATTAAAGAGGGCTCTTTTAGATTCTTGAATTGCGGACAAGGATTTATCAGCTATGCCAGATTTACTGCCAATGAGCAGGTGATAGTGGTTGTTAATTCAAACAACACAGAGACCCAGGTGGATATTCCGGTTTGGATTGCAGGAGTTCCTCTAAATTGCACATTAGAAAGAATAATAATGACAAATGAGGTTGGATATTCAATAATGCCAACCGATATAAATGTTGAAGGTGGAAATCTTCATGTAACTTTGTCGGCACATACTGGCATAGTATACAAAAGATAATGCGTTTATTTTGTTTTACATGCCACACAATATATAGTATAATCATTTTAAGTATTGGCAAAGTGCCACTACATTTGGTTTATACGGGAGAGTAATCATGGTAAAGGATCTCACATGTCAAAGCAAGATCGACATGCAAGCAATTGAGGACCGACACAAAGAGTTAGAAAAAGCATGGAATGATTTGCTGAAAGAAAGAAGGGAATTCGAGGCCCGAATTCATTGCCTCGAACAGCAAGAAAAGCAATTTGAACTAAAATGGGAGCTTCTTATTCAGGAGACCCAAAAGCTTGCTGACGACAAAAAGCAATTTGAGCGTAGAAAGAAATTCTATGAGCAGGTTCAGTCCAGCTACGTAGAGTCATATCAGGAGCCTGATAACATCGTCCATGGGGAGATGTTCTTTTCTGGTGTGTCTGACAAAAAGGCTCTAAAGAAGCGTTACAAGGATTTGATTAAGATTTATCATCCAGACGGCGAATCTGGCGACACCGCCACCGTCGCCGAAATCAACCGCGAATACGAAGATTTAAAAGAATTTATGAACTAAAAGGCTTCCCCCTCTGGGGGAAGCTGTCAGCGCAGCTGACTGATGAGGGTTTAAAATACAATCCTTCGCATATCCTCAGGCAATGGAGCCACAAACTCCATTGCCTTTTTTGTTATCGGATGTCTAAATTCAATCCTCCGCGAATGCAACGCCTGTCTATCCATCCACTCAAAATCAGGATTATACAAATGATCCCCAATCAGTGGATGTCCAATATACTTAAAATGCACCCTGATCTGATGGGTTCGTCCTGTCTCAAGATGAATTGCAACCAGGCTGTGCCCATTCTTTTCATCTATTACTTTGTAGTGAGTAACAGCTCTCTCTCCATTCTCATAATCCACACATCTGGTAATAATAGAATCATCCACACGTCCAATAGGCGCGTCAATAGTGCCCTCATGCTCATCTAGCTTACCACGAACTATGGCGTAGTATTCCCTATGAAATTCCCGGTTCTTAACCATCGTAGATAAGATATTAGCACTAACCAGATGCTTGGCAATAACAGTAAGTCCTGATGTATTTTTATCTAATCTATTAACACACCTAAATATAAAAGGTTTACCTTGGGATTCGTAGTAATAAGCCAGTCCATTAGCCAAAGAATCCTCGTAATGATTTAGACTAGGATGAATTGGAAGCCCGGCAGGCTTATTTATGATAATTATATCCTCATCCTCATAAACAATATCCAAATCCATCTTTACAGGTGGAATCTTTTCAGAAGAATCCTCTTCAGATATGTTTACAGTCAACACTTCCCCAGCTGCAAGCTTTCGGTTCATATGCACCCACTCACCCTTGATAACCACATTATTTGGCATCTTTTTGATAGCAGTGATATTGGCAGAGGAATACCCTTGAGCTTTTAGGAATCTATCTATTTGAAAACCATCATATTCATCTGAAATTGTGTATTTTAGTGTTCTATTCATAAAAATTATTATTAAGCAAAAGAGTCAGGCGTGTCAATGCCTGACTCTTTTAAGAAGGAGAATGTTTTTGATTTTCATCAGAAAAACGAAAATCATTATTAAATGAAGAAAAAGAAGCTAATTCATTGTTGCAACTACACTAACTGTCTTTTTACTGCTGTCGAATGGAATGATATTTCCCTCAACCTCTACACCGTCAACTGTAAGTTTAGCAACACCCTTTTGAACCTTGTTAGGGTTCTTGATTTCGATATTGTAGGTTACACCGCGGTAAACACGTGTGATATTGAAATCACCAAATTCTGCTGGGATACATGGATTTACTGAAAGTCCCTCAAGTGTAGGATAAATTCCAAGGATGTACTGAGAGATATTTGTAAATGTCCATGCAGCAGTTCCTGTAAGCCAGCTGTTCTTAGCCTCACCGTGGAACTTGGCATCAGCTCCTGCTACCATCTGCGAGTAAACATAAGGCTCAGTTCTATGAATCTCAGAAATGTCCTCAATGTATGATGGACAAGTCTTCTTGTAAACTTCGAATGCTCTATCGCCACGTCCTATGCATGTTTCAGCAATAGAAATCCATGGATTGTTGTGGCAGAAGATTCCGGCATTCTCCTTGTATCCTGGTGGATATGATGTGATTTCACCAAGCTCAAGATGATATCTTGTGTAAGCTGGCTGAAGAATCATAACACCGTACTTTGTATCAAGTTTTTCTTTAACTGAATCAAGGGCTTTCTTAGCTTTGCCATCCTCGATACCAACACCAGCCATTACGCACATACCCTGTGGCTCGATGTAAATCTGACCTTCGTCACATTCCTTGGAACCAACCTTGTGGCTGTATGCATCATAAGCTCTTACGAACCAATCACCGTCCCAGCCATCCTTCTCAATGGCTTTAATCATCTTATCAACCTCAGCTAAAACTCTGTCAGCTTCAGCATTGTCGCCCATGAGCTTGCAAAGGTCTGCATACTCGCGACCATATTTTACAAACATACCTGCGATAAATACAGATTCTGCAACAGGTCCTTCTGATGGACCAAAGCACTGGAAGCTTTCACCCGGATGCTCAGAGAAACAGTTAAGGTTCAAGCAATCGTTCCAATCGGCACGGCCGATAAGAGGAAGGTCATGTGGACCCTTGTGATTTACAATATAATCAAATGAACGCTTCAAATGCTCCATAAGAGTAGTTGCCACTGACATATCGTTGTCGTATGGAACCATCTCCTTAAGGATAGAAGTGTCACCTGTTTCACGGATATAAGCACTTGTTCCTGCAATAAGCCAAAGCGGATCATCATTAAATCCAGAACCTATATCAGAATTGCCCTTCTTTGTAAGAGGCTGATACTGATGGTAAGCACTACCGTCCTGGAACTGAGTAGATGCGATATCAATGATACGCTCTCTTGCTCTATCTGGAATAAGGTGAACGAATCCAAGTAAATCCTGGCAGGAATCTCTAAATCCCATTCCTCGTCCAATACCTGTTTCATAGTAAGAAGCAGAACGTGACATGTTAAATGTAACCATACACTGATACTGGTTCCAAATGTTAACCATACGGTTTACATGCTCATCCTTAGACTCGATATGGAACTTGCCAAGGAGTTCATTCCAATATTCATTAAGCTTTGCAAAGGCATTGTCGAAATCTGCCTCTGTTTTATATTTGCCAAGGAGTTCATTTGCTTTCTTCTTATTGATGATTCCAGGAGCTTCCCACTTATCATCCTCAGCATTCTCAATGTAACCAAGTGCAAATACGAATGTCTTGCTTTCGCTGGCTTCAAGGCTGACATTTATCTGATGAGAAGCGATTGGATACCAGCCAGAAGCTATAGTGTTATGAAGCTTTCCTTCAATAACAGCAGCTGGCTTGTCTGGTCCGTTGTAAGCTCCTCTAAATTCATCACGGCTTGTCTCGAATCCATCAATCTTTGTATTTACAGAGTAAACAGCATAGTGATTACGACGTTCTCTGTACTCAGTCTTGTGATATATAGTAGAATCGACTACTTCCACTTCGCCAATAGAAAGGTTTCGCTGATAATTCTTCATATCGTCATCAGCGTTCCATAGACACCACTCAACATAAGAGAAAAGTGTGATATCTTTCTTGGCATTTCCCTTATTAGTCAAAGTAACCTTTGTAAGTTCAACCGGGTCACCGATAGGTACAAATGTAGTAAGTGCAGCTTCAATATCATTCTTAGCACCTGTGAATTTGCTGTAACCAATACCATGACGGCACTCATAAGAATCAAGCTCAGTTTTTGTAGGCTGCCAACCTGGGTTCCAGATTGTATCTCCATCTTTAATATAGAAATATTTACCATTAGTATCTGGTGTAGTGTCGTTGTAACGATATCTGGTCATGCGAAGAAGCTTTGCATCCTTATAGAAGGTATAACCTCCGCAGGTGTTAGATATCAATGTAAAGAAGTCTGTGCAGCCAAGGTAGTTTATCCATGGCAATGGGGTCTTTGGAGTGGTGATAACGTATTCCTTATTGTTATCATCGAAAAATCCGTATTTCATATGTTCCTCCCTAAATGATGAATAAGTAAACGATTAAGTTCTAAAATGAATGGTAATCGCGTAAATACTGGAAATTACGAACGCAAACGTTTAAGTGAATTGACATAGTATTTACGCCATAAGAATACCATAATAAGGTGAAAAAGCAATCGCACATCTAAAATTTTGTGCAAAAGATACTAAAAAGACCAACGAAACTTTCACGAAAACACAAATTTTCGAAAAACTCTTGTAGATTTACGAAAATAGAGCTATATTTAAGTTACGAAAACGATTAAGCGTTTTCAGAAGGGAGTAAGGATGACAAGATGGTTTCATTAAAGGATATAGCAAGTAAATGTAATGTATCCGTAGCTACTGTCAGTAAGGCTCTTAATGATCACAGCGATATCGGAACGGAGACAAAGACCAGAATAAGGGAGATGGCAAGGAAATTAGGATATGTGCCCAATGCGGCGGCAAAATCCATGAAAACAAACAGAACCCACAACTTGGGAGTGTTGTTTATGGATGATGCCAACAGCGGATTGCAGCATGATTTCTTCGCCAGTGTCTTAGAAAGCTTCAAAAAAGAAGTGGAGAAGGAAGGATACGATATCACCTTCATTTCTAATGACAGAACCAGACCTGGGAGAACTTCTTATCTTACCCACGCAAGGTACAGAAGATTTGACGGGGTAATCATAGCAAATGTTCATTTTGATGACCCGGAGGTGGTAGAACTGGTGAAGAGTGATATTCCGGTAGTCACCATCGACCACATATACAACGACACCACCACAATCCTATCGGACAATGTGGATGGAATGAACACGCTGGTGGATTTTGTGGTTGAAAATGGACATAAGGATATAGCTTACATCCATGGAGCGGATTCTTCGGTTACAAAAGCGAGACTGGTAACCTTCCATAAGAGGCTACAGGAACACGGAATCGAGATTCCAGATGAATACATAGCAGAGTCCCCGTATAGAGACACCCATGGAGCTTACGAGAAGACACTAGAGCTTTTGGAACTGCCGAACCGACCGACCTGTATTTTTTACCCGGATGATTATGCAGCCTATGGTGGTATGAGAGCTTTGATGGAAAAAGGCCTGAAGGTTCCGGATGATGTTTCCGTTGTGGGATTCGATGGAATCAAGGTGGCTCGTCACATTCGCCCACGTCTTACAACCTACAGACAGGACACAGATGGGCTGGGAGTTCAGGCAGCAAAGAATCTAATCGATTTAATTGAGAGACCAAAGACCACCTTAATCAAACAGATAGTGGTAAAGGGAAGGCTTTTAGAGGGAGATACACTTAAAAAACTTAATTAGGCATTTAGTTGAGAAATCAACTTTATATAAATGCAATAATAATCAATCAATACGCACTATGTGCGCAAAATTGGGAGGAACACAAAATGAAAAAACGTTTAGTTAGTTTGCTAGCAATAGCAACAATGACAGCAACAATGTTTGCTGCATGTGGTAGTTCAGAAACAGCTTCAACAGACACAGCTAGCTCAGACAGCACTTCTACAGAAGAAACCACTGCTACTGAGACAACTGATACAGCTGATGCTGCAGTAGAGCTTCCAGAAGACACAGGTAAGGTTCTTAACATCTACGGATGGAACGAGGAGTTCAAGAGCCGCCTTACAGACCATTATGCTGACTACACAGAAGTAGATGCAACACATGGCAAGATTGGTGATGTTGATGTTGTTTGGAATATCACTCCTTCAACAGACAATGCATACCAGAACAATCTTGATGAGGCACTTTTAGCTCAGGAATCTGCTTCTGCAGATGACAAGGTTGACTTATTCCTTGTAGAAGCTGACTATGCACTTAAGTATGTTGATACAGATTATGCAATGCCTCTTAAGGATCTTGGAATTACAGATGCTGACCTTGCTGATCAGTACAAGTACACACAGGATATCGTTACAGATTCAAACGGTAACTTAAAGGGTGCTTCATGGCAGGCTTGCTCAGCTGGATTTATTTACAACAGAGAAGCAGCTAAGGAAATCCTTGGCACAGATGATCCAGATGAAGTACAGGCAGCAGTAGCTGACTGGTCTAAGTACAATGAGACAGCAGCTAAGGTAGCTGACGCTGGTTATAAGATGTGCTCTGTAAACGATACATACCGTGTATATTCAAACAATGTATCTGGTAAGTGGGTACAGGATGGCAAGGTTGTAATTGATAAGAACATTGAAAAGTGGGTTGATGACTCTAAGGAACTTGTTGATGCTAATGCTGAGACAACAGATGATCTTTGGGGTGATGACTGGGCAAAGGGTAAGAGACCAGAAGGTAAGATATTCGGCTACTTTGGACCAGCTTGGTTCTTCAACTTCTGCCTTGATGCAGATCAGGAAGGCACAATCGCTAACAAGGGCGGTTGGGGATATTGTGTAGGACCACAGTCTTATTACTGGGGTGGTACATGGATCTGCGCAGCTACAGGTACAGACAATGCTAACCTTGTAAAGGATATCATCCTTACAATGACAACAGATAAGGCAGTACTTAAGGACATCGCTCAGAAGGATGCTGATTGTGTAAACTCTAAGACAGTTCTTAAGGAGCTTGCATCTGACGATTCAGGTAACCTTGACCTTCTTGGTGGACAGAACCCATATGCACAGCTTGCAGAAGGTGCTGAGAAGGTAGACCTTTCAAATCTTTCAGCTTATGATCAGGGATGTAACGAAGAGTTCCAGAAGGCTATGAAGAACTACTTCCAGGGCAACGCTACAAAGGATGAAGCTCTTGATATGTTCAAAAAGGCAATTGTTGAGAAGTATCCAGATGTAACAGCAGAGTAGCAGGTTTATTGATTGAAAATTTATTGGGGCGCATGGAGGAAGCTCCATGCGCCCTGTTTTGAAAGCAAAGGGAGCATTTATGGCTAAGAAAAGTAAAGTAGTTAGATATAATAAGTGGGGCTACATATTTTTAATCCCGTTTCTTGTTGTATTTATAGTATTCCAGCTGATACCTTTGGTATCCACTGTTTATAATTCGTTTTTTGAAAACTATCGTTCGGGATTAACCCAGATTGGTCCTAATTTTGTTGGACTTGAAAACTACAAAACCATAATTACAAATGGCGATTTACCTTTATATCTAAAGAACACCATGATTATGTGGATTTTAGGTTTCATTCCACAGATTCTTCTTTCATTATTACTTGGAGCTTGGTTTACAGATCCATCTCTTAGATTGAAATGTCAGACATTTTTTAAAACAGTAATCTATATGCCTAACTTGATTATGGCATCTGCATTTGCAATGTTGTTCTTCACATTGTTTGCAGACGGCGGTCCAATTAACTCAATGTTGATTCAGGCTGGCGTGTTTAAAGAGGCGTTTAAGTTTATGAGCCATGCAGGAACTGTCAGAGGACTTGTGGCTACAATGAACTGTCTTATGTGGTTTGGAAATACGACTATTCTTCTGATGGCAGGTATGATGGGCATTGACCCTTCATTATTCGAGGCGGCTCAGGTTGACGGAGCAACTGCTAATCAGATTTTCTATAAAATTACTCTGCCATTACTTAGACCTATCCTGGTATATGTAATGATTACATCACTTATTGGTGGTTTACAGATGTTTGATGTTCCACAGATTTTAACAAACGGTACAGGAGATCCAATGCGTTCTTCAATGACTCTTATTATGTATTTGAATAAGCATTTGTTTAGCAAGAACTTTGGTCTTGCAGGAGCACTTTCAGTGTACATGTTTATAATTACTGGAATATTAAGCTTACTTGTTTATAAGTTTACAAATTCAGAAAAGAAGTAGGAGAATAAAAATGGCAGAAAAAAAGAAACAATCTGGCGGCGGTATTCATTTTAGAAGACTGGTAGCCTATATTGTATTAATATTAATATCGTTTTTGTGCTTGTTCTGGTTTTATGTATTGTTCATTAATGCGACAAGAAGCAATTCAGAATTAAGCGCAGGTTTTACAGCAATCCCAAGCACTCATTTTATTGAAAACTGGGTAAATCTTAAAAATGGCACATTGCCTATAATAAGAGGTATGCTGAATTCTCTTATTATCGCATTTTTAACAGCAGCCCTTGCTACATATTTCTCAACAATGACTGCTTACGCTATTCATGCCTATGATTTTAAGGGAAAGAAATTTATTTTCACATTTATACTTATGATTATGATGATTCCAACACAGGTAACTGTACTTGGTTTCTTACAGTTGATTGATAAGATGAAGCTTGATAACTCGGCTATCCCTCTTGTGGTTCCTGCGATTGCATCACCTGCAGTTTTCTTTTATATGAAGCAATACATGGATGCAACACTTCCTTTATCTCTTGTAGAAGCAGCAAGAATTGATGGCTCAGGAGAATTTAGAACCTTCAATCAGATTGTAACACCTCTTATGAAGCCAGCTATTGCTGTACAGGCAATTTTTAGCTTTGTTGGAAGCTGGAACAACTATTTCACTCCAGCCCTTGTTTTACATGATGATAACAAAAAGACACTTCCTATATTGATAGCTCAGCTTCGTAATGCCGACTGGCTCAAGTTTGATATGGGACAGGTTTATATGATGATTGCATTCTCAATCTTTCCTGTTATAATCGTCTATCTTGTTTTATCAAAACACATTGTAGGCGGTGTGACCTTAGGCGGTGTAAAGGGCTGATGAAATATCTTTAAACAGTCCTTAAAGATTCCTTCTTTTTCGGAGTAGGTTTAAATCCCTGTATTAATTGTGTATAATTTCGCTAAAGGATTTAAATCTAAAGAGAAGAGGGGAAGAACATGACTACATTTTTACCATTTTTTGTTGTAATCATGCTACTTGTTGTTGGGCTGGGTTATTTCAATGAGAAAGTCACCAAAATCACGGAGGAGATTGCACTGATGCTTTACGCCATAATTATTGGTGCGGTGCTCCTTATAGTCAGCTATTTCATTACAAATGAAGACATTCAGTTGGTTTTGCGTGGCATTCAATTATTTGACTTAGAAGATTATCTGATGGATTGTGTGCTTTGCTTCATGCTGTTTGCAGGCAGCTGCCACATGAAAATCAGAGATTTTAAAAGAATGGCAAGGCAGATAAGTGTGTTGTCGTTTTTATGCACCTTACTTGGGGCACTTATCTATGGCTTTGCTTTTTATGGCTTTGCACTGTTGCTGAAGCTAAATGTTACCTTACCAGTGTGTTTGATGTTTGGAAGTATTGTGGCACCTACCGACCCCATTGCTGCCACCAGTATACTTAACAAATTTGGCTTACCAAAGGACATAAGCTTTCTGATCGAAAGTGAGTCTCTGTTAAATGACGGCGTAGGCGTTGCTCTGTTTGTGTGCTTTTCTGGAATTGTCAAAGCCACTAAAGGAGAAAATGCAATTGCAATAATGTTTAGAGAAGTCCTTGGAGCAGCTGTTATCGGCTTTTTGGTATCCTTCATCTGCATTGTTGTTTTTGCAAGGACGCTAGACTACAATCGTCAGATTTTTGCCAGTCTGCTGGCAGTGGCAACGGCTTATCTTCTTTGCCAAAAGTTTGACTGCTCAGGTGCTATAGCATCGGTTGTGTGTGGCGTTATGTTTTCCACCATCAAAAGATACGAAAAGGGCAAAGGGCGATTTGAAGCTATGCAGCATTTTGATACCTTTTGGAGCATTTTGGACAACCTGCTAAACTCAGTTTTATATGTAATGCTTGGCTTGTCATTTGTACCGATTCTTCAAATGCCTCGCGTGGCTGGTTTGGTTGTGATTTCAATCCTTTGCAACTGGATAGGAAGAGGTGCTTCTGTTGCACTTTCTACGCCATTCATGGGAACCATCCCAAATGGATATGATTGGAAGAATTTCACGAAACTATTAACCTGGGGCGGACTCAGAGGCGGACTTTGCATAGCACTTGCCATGAGTGCTCAGCCTATGCTGGATGCTGACACCTATAGACTTATCCTTGGTGGGACTTATGCTATTGTGTTTTTCACAACAGTTGTCCAGGGACTTACCATGAGCAAGGTGTATGGCTCTATTTCTAAACGGGTTAGCAGTAGATAGTATTTATATAAACCTTGTTTAGTAATCCAAAATTTTAGATTCTTGATTTTCTGATGAAAATCAAAAAACTATAAAAAGACTTGACAGACTATTGTGGCTGTGCTAAATTTAGCTAGCGACTAAGAAAAGCAGGTCTTTTTTTTATGCTCTTTTTTCGCCTCATCAAATTGTTCGCTATGATGAGTGAGTGTAAGGTAGACCAAAGTAGAAATTTAACGGAGGTGGAAGTTGTGCGCACAAAGATAACATTGGCTTGCACAGAGTGTAAGCAGCGTAATTACAACATGACAAAAGACAAGAAGACACACCCTGACAGAATGGAAACAAAGAAGTATTGCAGATTCTGCAAGAAGCACACAATGCACAAAGAGACAAAATAGTCTATCGGAGGTGCGATTATGGCAGAAGAGAAAAAGGCAAAGTCAGGACGTTTTGCAGGTCTCAAGGCAGAATTTAACAAGATTGTCTGGGCAGACCCAAAGGACGTGTCAAAGCAGACAACAGCAGTTGTTGCTGTGTCAGTAATTGTAGCAGTGATCATCATCGTGTTAGATGCAGTGATCAACAAGGGTGTTAATATCCTAGTTAATTTATAATGGAGGCATTGCATATGGCAGAGGCAAAGTGGTATGTAGTTCATACTTACTCAGGCTATGAGAAC
>CAMNPQ010000061.1 GCA_946548305.1 uncultured Pseudobutyrivibrio sp. | reverse complement strand
ATTAGAAGAATGTAACGCAAGAATTGATTCTAACGAAGACGAGCTTTTGGATATTCCTAACCAAACTGAGGACGTAAACAGAGAGCTTATGCTTAAAACAATGGATTATTGCTATGATAAGCTTCGTACAAATTCTGAGGAAGCCGAAGAAATAACCAATTGGATCAAGGATGTCAGGGTACAGCTCAAAAAAAATGTTATCAGGAAGCACAATAGGGAAATAAATAATAAGCAGATTTATTCATATATGCATGATGTATTTGGAATGGATGTGTTAAATCTGTTTGACATGCAAAATGGTGAGTTCTATATTGGCACGGCTGATGACAAAAAGGAAGAAAAATCTGATGACACATCTACTAAAAAGACTGAAAATGATTTATCATCCATGGAATTAGAGGATGTTGATTTGGATGCGGTGGCAAAAGAGACAAAAGAAGGTGAAAACTCTTCGGATGATAGTGCTAAATCAGATGAAAATGCCACTGATTAAAGAAATGTTCACCAAATTTTTAAAGACTAAACACTATTATGTTTAGTCTTTTTTCTTTAGGTATGTTATCATTATAAAGTAAAAAACGTGTAACAGGAAAGGAGAATATATGGAAGACGGGTCGAATCCCTATTTATGTATTATATGTTTGATTATTGCAATAATAGAATTTGTTATCATTGTAATAATGTATAAAAGGTCAAAGCAGGAAAACATTACAGAGGAAGATGTTATTTCTTTAGTAAACGAAGGTCATGAGGACGGGAATATTTTAGCATCTGAGGCAGCTATGATTCAGAATATATTTGAGTTTTCAGACACAGATGCAAAGGATATTATGACCCATAGAAAAAATATAGTGGCCATTAATGGGGAATATACTCTAAGAGAAGCTTTTGACTTTGTTAATACTAACAATATGAGCCGTTATCCTGTTTATATAGAGGATTTAGACAATATTATTGGAATTTTACATATCAAAGATTTGTTGACTTATGTTGATAGTGATAGAGACAGCCTAAAAATCAAGGATTTAACTGACTTATTATCCGTGGCTGAGTTTGTCCCGGAAACTCACGGTATAAATACTCTTTTTGCAAAGATGCAGTCTAAAAAACGTCATATGGTCATCGTAATTGATGAATATGGTCAGGTTTCAGGGCTTCTTTCTTTGGAGGACATACTAGAAGAAATCGTGGGAAATATCGAGGATGAGCATGATGATGATGAAACCTCTATTGAAGTGAAGACGGAGGATTCTTTCTTAATGGAGGGCTCAACCACCTTAGAGGAGGTAGAAGATATCCTAGGTACTAAGCTTTCAGAGGATTATGAAACTTTAAATGGATATTTGGTTTCACTGTATGGCAAAATTCCAGATGACGGAAAGTCTTTTACATTAGAGGATGATAATTATGTTTTTTATGTAAAAAATGTAACAGATAAAGTCATTGATAGCGTATATGTGAGAAGAAAAAGGCACGTTGAATAAAGAAACGTGATTTGATATAATCTTTTAGGTTTATAAGAATAGAAAAGAGGTATTGTATTTTATGTCAGGACATTCAAAATTCGCTAATATTAAACACAAGAAAGAAAAGAATGATGCTGCAAAGGGAAAGATTTTTACTATAATTGGTCGAGAAATTGCGGTAGCAGTAAAAGAGGGTGGTCCAGACCCTAATAATAATTCTAAGCTTCGCGACGTTATTGCAAAGGCAAAGTCAAACAACGTACCAAATGCGACTATCGAAAATGGTATAAAGAAAGCTGCTGGAAATATAGATGCTGTCAATTATGAAACAGTTAGCTATGAAGGATATGGTCCTAACGGAACAGCTATTATAGTTGATTGCCTTACAGACAATAGAAACCGTACAGCAGCTAATGTAAGAAATGCATTTACAAAGGGCGGCGGCAGCATTGGCACACCTGGCTGTGTATCCTTTATGTTTGACAACAAGGGTCAAATTATCATTTCTAAAGAGGATTGCTCTATGGAAGCTGATGATTTAATGATGATTGCTTTGGATGCAGGTGCTGAGGATTTCTCAGAAGAAGATGACTGCTTTGAGATTTATACCTCACCAGATGATTTTTCAGCAGTTAGAGAAGCGCTTGAGGCTGAAAATATTCCTATGGCTGATGCTGAGGTTACAATGATTCCACGGACTTATGTGGAACTCACAGATGAGCAGGATTTATATAAAATAAATAAAATTTTAGACTTGCTTGATGAGGATGATGACGTGCAAAACGTTTATCATAATTGGTCTGAATAATAAATAAGAGGGGTTGATAACTAATGAATAAGATTTTATTTGCAGCAAGTGAATGTGTCCCATTTGTAAAAACTGGCGGTTTAGCGGACGTATGTGGAGCTCTACCAAAGGAATTTTCCAAGGAATATTTTGATGTGAGAGTGGTTTTGCCTTACTACACATTTATTCCAGAGCAGTATAAGAAGGACTTTAAATTTTTAACAAGCTTCCAGATGACCATGGGACCTCTTGTTGGTTCGAAATACGTGGGTGTTTTTGAATATGAATTAGATGGCGTGACATTCTATTTTATTGATAATCACGAGTACTTTGACTGCTTTTATCCTTACTCTGAGGATAGATGGGATTTGGAAAAATTTATTTTCTTTGATAAAGCAGTTCTTTCAATGCTTCCACTTATAGGTTTTCAACCAAATCTTATTCATTGCCATGATTGGCAGGCTGGTTTTATACCTGTATTTCTTAAGAATGATTTTCAGGGAGACCAATTCTTCTGGGGTATGAAATCAGTTATTACAATACACAACCTCAAATTTCAGGGTATGTGGGATACAAAGACAGTAGCCGGAATTTCAGGACTGTCCATGAATCTGTTCACACCTGATAAATTAGAGTATAAAAAATGCGGAAATATGCTTAAGGGTGGTCTTGTATATGCAGACTACATTACAACTGTTTCCTCTAGATATTGCGATGAAATTCAGATGCCTTACTACGGTGAGGGATTGGATGGCTTGCTGAGAGCTCGTCATTATGATATGCAGGGTATTGTAAATGGTATTGATAACGAGGTTTATAATCCTGCAACAGACGAAAAAATTTATAAAAATTTTGACATTAAGACATTCAGAAAGAATAAAAAGATAAACAAGACCAGTCTACAGGCTGATTTAGGTCTTGAAGTAGACCCAAAGAAATATATGATTG
This sequence comes from uncultured Pseudobutyrivibrio sp., assembly GCA_946548305.1. Classification (GTDB taxonomy): domain Bacteria; phylum Bacillota; class Clostridia; order Lachnospirales; family Lachnospiraceae; genus Pseudobutyrivibrio. The sequence continues at coordinate 9,742 of CAMNPQ010000061.1, read as the reverse complement.
GCTTGATTTCAAGACTTACAGACCAAAAGGGCTTAGACCTTATCAATTATTGCATTGAAGGCATTGTTGATGATTTCACACAGCTTGTTGTAATTGGAACAGGAGAGTCTAAATACGAGAATATGTTTAGACACTATGCTTGGAAATATCCAGAAAAAATATCAGCAAATATCTGCTATGATGATAATTTAGCACATAAGCTTTATGCCGCAGCTGATGCTTTTTTGATGCCTTCAAGATTTGAGCCTTGCGGCTTGACTCAGCTAATTTCATTTAGATATGGTACTGTTCCAATCGTTCGTGAAACCGGTGGACTTAGCGATACAGTTGAAGCTTTTGATGAGTATAACAAGACTGGTGATGGCTTCTCTTTTGCTAACTACAACGGAGATGAGCTTTTAAATACAGTAAATTATAGTAAGTTTGTATTCTTTGACAAAAAAGTTCAATGGAATAAAATGGTAGAAAGAGGCATGAAGAAAAATTATTCATGGTCTGTTCAAAAAGAAAAATATGAGAATATTTATAACTATTTAATTGGTTAATAAATAGTTTTTTGCAAAAGAGAATAGTTTAGTCTATTCTCTTTTGAATGTATGAGGTTTATTTTGGCTACAAAAGGGAAGAATAATTCTAAAAGAAAATCAAATACTAGAAATTCAAAATCTAAAACCACCAAAACAAACACCAGAAAACAAAATACAAAGGCTACAGTAGAGGAATTAGAGTTTGAGGATCCTTTTTTTGAGGACTCTTCAAAGGAGATTGTTTTATGGACTTCTCTGATTTTATGCATACTGCTATGCATCAGTAATTTTGGCATAGGTGGTGTCGTTGGAAATGCTGTATCTGACTTTTTGTTTGGTGTATTTGGCATAATTCAGTATATATTGCCATTTATGGTTGCTTTTTCAGCTTTTTTTATAATTTCTAACTATGGTAATAAAGTGGCTGTTGCAAAGGTTGTGGCAGGCTCTGTGCTTTTAATTTTTATTAGTGTATTTGTTGAGCTGATAATGCATGGTCAGGAAGTGCTAGGACCGGTTGCTGCTTTTTTGTCATCTAAAGAAAATCACCTGGGAGGTGGTTTTCTTGGTGGAGCCATTGTTTTTGGCATTTTTGATAGTTTTGGGCTTTTGGGAGCTTATTTGATAGATATTATTGTCATGATAGTTTGCGTTATAATCATGATTGAAAGGTTTGCTTTTGATAAAGTACAACAGTCATCCAGATATCACGCTGACAGAGCAGCCGCTAAAAGGCGTGCAAGACGTGAAAGACAGCTGCTTGAAAGAGAAGCAAATCAAGTTAGATATAACAGCGACAGACAGGCAATTATAAATAAGCTAAATGAAGAAAAAGAGCTGGAGTTAGCTCAAATGAACCAGACTGATGGAAACAGGATGGACAGAAAGCATACAGGTGTCACTACAAATACAACCTTACAGCCTGATTTCAGTGATATTTCAGTAGCAAGTGATGATGTAAATGAGATTAGATTTAATCTGGCTGAATTTGAATCTGATGTGGAAGTCACAAACACTAGAAGGCATAAGCTTAAAGCTGGAGATAAAAAATCCAAAAGTATTCATGCCTTTAAGCAGGAGGAAGCTGCCCAAGCTAATGAAAATGCAGTGCCAGAAGCTCCTATAAGGGAAGAATTTGATAAGCCACAGGAAGAGACGATTTCTGCTGTTATAAAAACAGCTCCAGTTATTAATACACCAGAGGTTAAGCCACAGGAGCCTGTTGAAATTGAAAAGCCTGAGCCTACTAGAAAATCAAAGCCTTCGGCATCAACAAATGAAGAAATAGAAAAATCCTCTGAATCCCTTAGACAGACTATTGAGGCTGATAGCAAAAAAGAGAAAAAAGAGTATAAATATCCACCACTTAGCTTACTTAATGATGTTAAAAGCAGCGGTGGAGATTCAAAAGAATACTTGCAGGAAATGGCTGAAAAGCTCCAAAGGACTCTTAGCAATTTTGGTGTGCAGGCTAATGTAACGGAAGTTACACTAGGACCATCAGTTACCAGATATGAGCTTTCTATTGCAGAGGGCACTAGAGTTTCTAAGGTGGTTAATCTATCTGATGATATAAAACTAAATATGGCTGTTACTGATGTAAGAATCGAAGCACCAATACCGGGAAAATCTGCTATTGGTATAGAGGTTCCAAACAAAGTAAAGTCAATGGTTGCTTTTAAGGAGCTGGTTTCCTCAAAGGAATTTAAGACAGCTAAATCCAAAATATCTTTCTGTGTAGGAAAGGATATTTCTGGTTCTGTTATAGTTGGCAATATTGAAAAAATGCCACATTTGCTTATTGCAGGTGCTACTGGTTCTGGTAAATCAGTTTGTATTAATACAATAATAATGAGTATTTTATATCATGCCACACCAGAAGAAGTAAAAATGATTATGGTTGACCCTAAAATGGTTGAGCTATCAGTTTACAATGGCATACCACATTTACTTTTACCGGTTATTACTGACGCAAAAAAGGCAGCCGGTGCCTTGCATTGGGCTGTAAAGGAAATGACAGACAGATACGAATTGCTTGCCCAGGCATCAGTTCGTAATATAGAAGGCTTCAACGAAAAAGTTGCAAATGATGCATTGCCAGACGAAATCCCTGAGGAAAAAAGGGTCAGAATGTCCCAGCTTGTCATCATACTAGACGAGGTTGCCGATTTGATGATGGTTGCTGCAGCTGATGTGGAGGATTCTATTGTTCGTTTGGCACAGCTTGCAAGAGCGGCTGGAATTCATTTGATTATAGCTACTCAAAAACCTACAGTAAATGTTATTACTGGTTTGATTAAAGCAAATGTACCTTCCAGAATTGCATTTTCCGTTTCTTCATCTAATGATTCAAGAGTTATATTGGATATGAATGGTGCAGAAGATTTGCTGGGAAATGGCGACATGTTATATGCTCCTCAGAACTTATCAAAACCTATACGTGTACAGGGAGCTTTTGTTAGCGATGATGAGGTAAGTGCAGTTGTTGATTTTTTGAAAAATAACAATGATTCAGCTGATTACAATAGTGATATAGAAAATCAAATTCAAAACTCTGAAGGTCAGTCAGGTGCAGTGTCGATTTCAGGGGAGCCGGATAACTCCCGAGATCAACTGTTCAACGAGGCAGGCCGACTTGTTATAGAAAACCAAAAAGGTTCAATTGGATATTTACAAAGAAACTTTAGGATTGGTTTCAACAGAGCTGCCAGAATTATGGACCAGCTGGCTGAAGCGGGTGTAGTAGGTCCTGAAATGGGTACAAAACCTAGAGAAATCCGCATGTCAATTTCAGAGTTTGAGGAACTTATTAACGCACAGTAAAAGGGAGTCATGTACAAATGAAGACAGACATTCAAATCGCACAGGACACAAAAATGGTAAATATCAAGAAAGTTGCAGCTTTACTTGATATAAAAGAGGATGATTTAGAGTTTTATGGTAAATATAAGGCTAAATTATCTGATGAATTGCTTTCAAGCCTTGCAGATAAGCCGGATGGAAAGCTTGTACTTGTTACTGCAATCAACCCAACACCAGCTGGTGAGGGAAAAACTACCACATCTATAGGTCTTGGAGAGGCTATGGGTGTACTTGGAAAGAAAGCATGCTTAGCACTAAGAGAGCCTTCTTTAGGTCCTTGCTTTGGAGTTAAAGGTGGAGCGGCAGGTGGCGGATATGCCCAGGTAGTTCCAATGGAGGATTTAAATCTTCATTTTACTGGTGATATTCATGCTATCACAACTGCTAACAACCTATTGTCAGCTTTGATTGATAATCATATACAGCAGGGCAATACTCTTGGAATCGACCCAAGGCAGATTGTTTGGAAAAGATGCCTTGATATGAATGATAGAGCTCTTAGAAACATAGTAGTTGGTTTAGGTGCTAAAACAGATGGAATGGTTAGAGAGGATCATTTTGTTATCTCTGTAGCATCTGAAATCATGGCTATTTTATGTTTGGCTTCAGATATGCATGATTTGAAGGAACGTCTTGGCAGAATTGTAGTTGCGTACAATTTTGATGGAGAGCCTGTTACAGCAAGTGATTTAGAGGCTACAGGCTCATTGGCTGCCTTATTAAAGGATGCTATAAAGCCAAATATTATCCAAACTCTAGAGCACACTCCAGCTATTGTTCATGGTGGACCTTTTGCAAATATCGCCCATGGCTGCAACTCTGTACGTGCTACAAAAGCAGCTATGAAGCTGGCTGATATTGCCATTACAGAGGCTGGTTTCGGCGCAGATTTAGGTGCAGAAAAATTCTTCGATATTAAATGTCAGATGGCAAATTTAAAGCCAGATGCTGTTGTCTTAGTTGCTACTGTTAGAGCTTTAAAATACAATGGTGGTGTTCCAAAGGCTGAACTTACTGCAGAAAACTTAGATGCTTTGAAAAAGGGTATTGTAAACCTTGAAAAGCACATTGAAAATCTGCAAAAATATAAGGTACCTGTAATTGTAACTTTAAATTCCTTTGTTACTGATACAGAAGCAGAAACTAATTTTGTAAAGGAATTCTGCGAGGCTAGAGGCTGTGAATTCGCTATTTCTGAGGTTTGGGAGAAAGGCGGACAAGGTGGTATCGAGCTTGCCAATAAAGTGCTTCATGTACTTGAGAATAAAAAGAGCGACTTTGAGCCATTATATGACATGAACCTTTCTCTAAAGGATAAGATTAAAAAGATTGCAACAGAAATATATGGTGCTAGCGATGTAGCATATTCACCAGCTGCCGAAAAGGAATTACAGAGAATTACTGATATGGGCATGGGAAAATTCCCTGTTTGTATGGCAAAAACCCAGTATTCTCTTTCTGATAATGCTAAGCTTTTGGGAAGACCAGAGGGCTTTACCCTAAACGTTAGGGATGTGTATGTTTCAGCAGGTGCCGGCTTTGTAGTTGCTCTTACTGGAAATATTATGACTATGCCTGGACTTCCAAAGGTTCCAGCTGCCAATACTATTGATGTTACTGATGATGGAGTGATAACAGGACTTTTCTAAATCATGATTTGTAAAAAATGTGGTGTAGAATTTGAAAATGGCTTATTGTACTGCCCGAAATGCGGGGAGTCTATTCAGCTTGTGCCTGAATACAATGTTTTGGAGGAGGAGCTGCTTTCTAGAGTCGTTGAAGACAAAGATAAATCGAAGGATGATAAATTTGCCAGTGGCGTATATAAATCAACTTCTTCCACACCAAAACCTGAAAATCCTAATAAAAATACAAAAGCAGAGCCTCTTATTTTTACAAAAAAAATAAAGACAATTATATTTATTGCTGTTATTCTGATTGCCATTTTAGGTTCATTGATGATTATTCCTTATTTGGGTACACATAGCTATGACTCCTTAATGAATAATGCTGTATCAGCTGAAAATGATGCTCAATATGCCAAGGCTTTAGGTTTATACGAGGAAGCATATGGATTACAGGAGGACTCATTTGAAGCTATATACGGCTTAGGCAGAATGTATTTTAGAGTAAAGGATTATGAAAATGCCATAATAATGCTGAATAAAGCATTAGAATATGACCCTGATAATCAAAAAATATATACATATTTATTGAGTTCCTATGATGCAATAGGAGATTCTGAAAGTATATATAATCTTGCAAGTACTGTTGAAAATCCAGAGCTTGAAGAGCTAATCAGTGCCTACATAATGCTTCCTCCTTCATTTAGCATAGAAGGGGGAGAGTATGATAAGGATTTGATGATTCAATTGACCTGCACAGGTGATTATCAGATTTTTTATACCATAAACGGCAAAAGCCCTGTCACATCAGGTAAGCTTTATTCAAAGCCTATTACCTTGACTGAGGGCACTACAGTAATTAAAGCTGTTACTCAAAATAAATCAGGTGAATACTCAGACATCGTAAGTCAGGAATATACTATTACCTATCCTAAGCTTTCTATGCCTGTGGTAAGTCCAACAGATGGAATATATTATGAAGATACAATGATTACTATAACTGTTCCAGAAGGCTGTAGGGCATATTATACCTGGGATGGAACCAATCCTGCCATAGGTGGCATTCAGTACATAGAACCATTCCCGGTTATACAAGGCTCAAGTGTTTTGTCAGTGGTCATAATTGATGAGAACGGAAATGTCAGTCCGATGTATAGAGGTAATTATATATACCAACCATAAATTTAACAGTTTTTTCACAATTAAGACTCTAATTGAACATAATTAGTTAGTATCATAATATCATCTCATTAAGAGATACATTTTTCATAACATTATTCTCCCTTTGAAAGACACGTCACCGCAGGCGTGTCTTTTTATTTTATCTTGTTGTTTAAATCCCCTAAATGGTCTAAAATATAATTTATGAATGTTAAAATTCTATGTGTAGGAAAAGTAAAAGAAAAGTTCTATAGAGATGCTATTTCAGAATATTCAAAAAGGCTCAGTAAATACTGTTCATTAGAAATTGTTGAGGTTGCAGATGAAAAGACATCTGATGCCGCCACAGAAGTAGAAAATAATATTATAAAGTCAAAGGAAGGGGAGAGAATTCTTAAGCATATAAAGGATAAGGATTTTGTTATTTCCCTTGCTATAGAAGGACAGGAAAAGGATTCAATTCAGTTTTCAAAATACATTGAAAATCTAGGTGTATCTGGTAAAAGCAGCATTGTTTTTGTTATAGGTGGTTCTTTGGGAATTTCTGATGAAGTATTTAAAAGGACAGATTATAAAATCTCATTTTCTAAAATGACTTTTCCACACCAGTTAATGCGTGTTATTTTATTAGAGCAGATATATAGGGCTATGCGAATAATGAACAATGAGCCTTATCATAAATGAGTAATATTTTAATAAGGGGGGCTTTTAAATATGCGAATGTATGATTTGATAGAAAAAAAGAAATTAGGTGAGGAGCTATCAACTGAGGAAATCTACCATATAGTGAATGGTTACACCAATGGAGAGATTCCGGATTATCAAATTTCAGCACTTTTAATGGCAATATACTTTAAGGGAATGAACGTAAGAGAACGTTATGATTTAACCATGGCTATGCGTGATTCCGGGGATATTCTGGACTTATCAAGCATAGATGGAGTAAAAATTGACAAGCACTCTACTGGTGGTGTTGGAGATAAGGTAACTCTTGTGCTAGGACCTATTATTGCTTCAATTGGCGTTCCTGTTGCTAAAATGAGTGGTCGTGGCCTGGGACATACAGGTGGTACAATAGACAAGCTAGAGGCGTTTCCTGGTTTTAATGTTTCATTATCTGAGGATGATTTTATCAAGCAGGTTAATGACATCAAAATTGCAGTTACCGGTCAATCTAAGAATCTTGCACCTGCAGATAAAAAGCTATATGCCCTTCGTGATGTGACTGCCACTGTGGATGAGATATCACTAATCACAGGCTCTATTATGTCTAAAAAGCTGGCGGCAGGTACAGATGCCATCGTACTAGATGTCACTGTAGGCGATGGTGCTTTTATGAAAAACACCAAAGATGCCTTAGAATTAGCTAAATCCATGGTAGATATTGGAAAACGAGCTGACAAAAAGATAGCCGCTATTCTTACAAACATGGATGAGCCTCTTGGCTTTGCTGTAGGTAACAACCTGGAAGTTATCGAAGCAATAAATGCTTTAAAGGGTAATGGTCCTGAGGACTTGATGGAAGTAGTATATGAGCTGGGTTCTCAGATGATTGTATTTTCTGAAATTGAGAAGGATAAAGCAAAAGCCAGAAAGCTGATGGAAGATGCTGTATCTTCTGGCAAGGCTTTTGACAAGTTTGTAGAATTTATTGAAGCCCAGGGTGGAGATTCCTCTTATGCGCTGGATATTGATAAATTCCAGCCAGCAAAATATAAAATACCTGTAGAAGCCAAGGAAGATGGTTATGTACACGCAATGAAGGCTGAGTCATATGGTTTGGCTTCCATGTCCTTAGGTGGCGGTAGAGAGACATTTGATGATGTCATCGATATGTCTGTAGGTATTGTATTAAATAAAAAAGTTGGAGATGTGGTAAAAAAGGGCGAGGCTGTTTGTTATGTCTATGCCAATGATGAGGACAAGGCAAAGAGAGCTATTGAGATGATTAATAATGCTACTGTCATTTCCCCTGAAAAATGCGACCACATGAAATTAATAATAGATATTGTAGAATAAAATGAGCGATTTTTCTTTGACCATTAGTATTCCAGCGGATCACATTGACAATATATTTGGTCAGTTTGATAAAAATATAAAAGTCATAGAGACGGGAATGGATATTTCATTCATTCTCAGGGATGATTCTATAAAAGTAGTGGGAGATAAAGAACATGTGGAACACGGTATCGTGGTTGTTGATGAGCTTTTATCTCTTTCGAAAAAAGGAAATACTATTACAACACAGGATGTTAACTATATTATGTCAATTGAACAGGAAAAGATTATAAACCATGATGTATCAGAGGCTCGTGGAGAAATTATTTGTCACACAACTACAGGAAAGCCTGTAGCACCTAAGACTTTAGGGCAGAAAAAATATGTAGATGCAATCAACGATAACATGATAGTCTTTGGAGTAGGACCAGCTGGTACAGGCAAGACGTACCTTGCTATGGCCAAAGCTATCACAGCATTTAAAAATGAGGAAGTATCTAGAATTATACTTACCAGACCGGCAATTGAAGCTGGTGAGAAGCTGGGATTTTTACCAGGCGATTTACAAAGCAAGGTTGATCCGTATTTAAGACCATTATATGATGCTTTGTATCAGATAATGGGGGCAGAGGCTTTTCAAAGAAATATGGAAAAAGGCTTGATTGAAGTGGCACCTTTAGCATATATGAGAGGTCGTACCTTGGATAATGCATTTATTATCTTAGATGAGGCACAAAATACAACACCAGCCCAGATGAAGATGTTTCTTACAAGAATCGGTTTTGGTTCTAAAGCGGTTATTACAGGTGACAAGACCCAAAAGGATTTGCCAAGTGGTGTAAAATCCGGATTAGATGATGCCATGTCAGTACTTAAAAATATTGATGACATCAAAATTTGTAATCTGGATGCAAAGGACGTTGTGCGACATCCTCTTGTACAAAAAATCGTCAATGCATACGAGGTTCATGATAAAAAGCTGGAAAGTAGAAATAAAAGGGCTAAATAATGATACACACTAACAGATTTTCCACTTTAAGAACATGGTATTGTATTGCTATTGCAATAGTTTTTATAATTGCAAATACACTGATGTGCTCCTTAGCATCAGTTTTAATTGATAGATACATATGTATAATAGCAATTAATATCTGTTTTTTTTGTCTTTTCATACTATTACTTATTCGGAAAAGATTACATGGAAACTTACCGGAATCCAATTTCATATCCTATGGAAAAATATGCCTTGTTGTTATAATAGTATGGGCAATCACCATAATTTGCAGTGCCTTTATACCTGGATTTTTTGCACCTTTAATAGTTATTCCAATCATAATAAGCACGGTTTTTGATGAAGCCTTAGTTAATATATTTAGTCTTTATCTGGTGATAATATCTTCCATTTGCCTGGAATATAATGTAAATCTAGTGCTATGTTATTTAACAATGGTACTGTTTGGCTCAATTTTTGCCAACCTTTTGAAAAATGCAGAAGCGATGCAGGGCTTGTATATTATTGTCAGCTTATTTGCAGTCACTACATTGATATCTATTATATTTTATTATTTT
>CAMNPQ010000060.1 GCA_946548305.1 uncultured Pseudobutyrivibrio sp. | reverse complement strand
CATGAGGGATTAAGAAATTTGTACGAAATAAGCTCTATTGCTGATTTAACATACAACAAACGTATCCCACGAATTCCTATGAGTTTGTTGTCACAAAAAAGAGAAGGCTTATTAGTTGGCAGTTGTGCAGATCACGGCCAAGTTAGTGATTTGGTATGTGAAAAAGCTTCGACTAAGAAAATTCACAAGACAGTTAGTTTCTACGATTTTATTGAGGTAGAGCCAGTAAGCAATTATCAAAATCTTGAAAGATTTCGACCAGGATTCGGATCAGAAAAAGACGTACAGTTAATAATAAAAGAAATCGTTTCTTTGGGTACAGAGTTATCTATTCCAGTAATTGCATCATCAAATGTTTATTATGAAAATGAATCAGATCTTACTGCATATAAAGTATTAAAATTTGCCCAGGGATGGTCAGATGCGAAGGATTGGAATATAAAACACCATCTAATGTCTAACACAGAATTACTAGAAGAGTTTGATTTTTTGGAAAAAGAATCTGCCTATGAAATCGTGGTAGAAAATACTTTAGATATTATGGACGACGTGGACTCTTTACAACCTATCCCAAGAGAAAAAAGATATCCGGAATATCCGAATGCCTATTCAAGACTTGAAAATATATGTTTCGAAAAGGCTCGTGAAAAATATGGCAAAAATCTACCATATGAAGTTAAATCTAGGTTGGACTTCGAACTTAGTGGAATTAAGAGACACAATTATGCTTCAATCTATATGATAGCGCTAGAGTATACAGGAAAGGTAAGCTCAACGGGATTTATGTATGCAATCAGAAATAATATGAGTGCATCGCTTGTGGCATATCTAATAGGAATAAGCGAGTTAAATCCATTAAAAGCGCATTATTTTTGTAAAGAATGCTTCTACACCGACTTTATAATATCTGATATCAAGAAGGATAGTCGAATAGATATCGGATTAGATTTACCAGATAAAAAATGCCCTTTATGTGGGGCCCAATTGAGCAAATCAGGATTCAACCTTCCAATCGAATCTTTTTTAGGATATAAACTTGATAAAGAGCCATCTATTGATTTTCTTTTTTCACTGGAACATGTCAAAGAAGCACAGAATTTATTGCAAAATATTTCAGGAGTAGGAAGAATCCTGTGCGCAGGTGCAACACCTACACTGGATGAAGCTACTGCAAGGAGATATTTTAGAAAATATAATATAGATTGTGGTACTCAACATGAATTGACTGAAATACCACAAAAACTAGTTGGTACTAAGAAATGTTCTAATGGAAAAATTCCTGGAAGATTTTTTATAATCCCCACGGGAGAAGATGTTTATAAGTACACACCTATTGCCGAGGTGTGCTTAAGCGCGATCCCTAAAACACATTTTGACTATCGTGATTTAGCGACGTTGTTCATAGATGTTTCTATACTATCACATTCATCATTGAGTATGTTAGAGACCCTGTCGCAGCAGACTGGAACTGATGGTGCAGATATTTCTTTAAGTGATAAGAACATTATGAGTTTGTTTACAGGAACAAACGCGTTGGGCATTACACCGGAGCAAATTTGTAATATTTCAGTTGGTACATTAGGAGAAAGATATCTTGGACGAGGTGTTATAAGAAGATATATTGAGCAATTTGCTCCTCAAGAATTTGAAGATATCGTTAAGATAATAAGCCTATCCCTTGCTGATAATGACTACAGGAATTATTTTGAAAGACACTGCATTGATAACCCTAGTGCTTTCAAATTGTATTTTGCTAGTAGAGAAGATATCATGTTTTTCCTTATTGACAAAGGTATCTGTCATGAAAATGCTTATAGAATAATGGAACGTGTTCGCATGGGTATGTTTCGTGATAATAGAATACTTGAAGAGTGGATTGATGAATTACAAAGTCATGATGTTCCAGATTGGTACATCAATGCTCTTAAGCATGTAAGATATTTACCAACTAAAGCGCAAAGTGTTCAGTATGCTTTGTTATCTTGGCGGATTTTATATTTCAAATTGTATTATCCTGAGGCATTCTATCAGGCTTGGTATGAGAATGTTGTAAACGAAATTGATGAGGATTTTATTGGTAAAGGTAAGGATTATGCGATTGAAGTATATAACACTCTAAGTAATAAAAATCCTAGAAAACTAGGTTGGCACCAACAAGATTTGATGGATGAAATACCTATTCTGATGGAAATGAAGGCGAGGGGAATAACCATATAATAGAATTATGAGCAGGCTGTATTTTGATAAAAATATAAATAGAATAGATGGTTATAAATACGTATGTGTGGATAAAACTCTTACGGGATTTCAATATGATATTTTGATGTTTTCAAGTAGGTCTATTAGATGGTTTAGAGGAAAGCCTAGGATTTAAGTAATTACAGATTATGTAGCGGCTCCAGTTAGTATATCCAATGAACCTTTAATATTATCGAAGACAAAGATTAATCATTTCGAGCCTGTGTCTAGGTGGATAAAACAATACAGCGGTATTTTGTATGACCATTGGGCCAGGTAACCTAACAGACAAAGAAGTGTTAAATTTGTTAGGAAATTGAATATGATTTGCTTGGGGACACATATCCTTGAGATAGAGGATATGTGTCATTTTTTGTCATCTGAAAATATCTACTGGAAGAAGGAATGTACAAAATAATGCACATCTATTTCGATATTATTAAGGTGTAGAAATACATTGCAACTAGTAATATTAAGAGAATTAGGGCTATGGGAAATAGATTACTGGGAAATTATATAAGAAATGGAAATATATATTTGATATCTGGAATAACAGGTGTAGGAAAAACCACTCTTATCAATAATTTGGCTGAAGAGTTTTCAAGTTTTCAATCTGAAAATAAGATTTTGCTTTGCCATTCAAAGATATCTGAGCGGAATTATCAAAAAGAGAAAAGCTAATTCGAATTCTTACTAGATTAAAAGATTTGGCTGAGATATATGATGTGCCAATCGTTATGACTGGTGGGGTGGATGATGATTATATATATGGCCGTCATGATAAAAATCTGAGGCTAGATGATATTCCAGATTATGAAGTTATTACCGTTATTATCGATGGAATAATTCTATTAAACAGGGACGGGCTGTTCTATGAAGGTACAGAGAACAAGGGTGTAGCGAATTGTAAAATTATTGATATTACTACTAATCAAAACTGCGATTATATGCTCACGTATTTACCAGAATACAAAAGATTTTGTGTAAGGGATAGTCTAATAAATTGAGATTGGAGGTCTTTTTTATGGATGATTTCAGTCGGGTTATAGGGTATGAAGCTGAAAAAAAGGAGCTTCAGAGATATTGTGATTATTTCGCTAACACAGCGAAATATAAAGCGATAGGAGTGTCATTACCAAAAGGTATTCTTCTATATGGTGAGCCTGGAATAGGTAAGACCTTAATGTGTGAAAGTTTCATAGAGGAATGTGGTATTAAGTCATATGTAATAAGAAAAGAACTTACTAATGCGGAATTCATAAAGCATATTAATAAAACTTTTGAAGATGCTAGAAATAATCAACCAGCTATTATTTTCTTGGATGACCTGGATAAATTCTCTAATGGAGATGACGAGCATAAAAATACAGATGAGTATGTTGTCATTCAATCTTGTATTGATGAATGTAAGAATAGTGACGTCTTTATTCTTGCAACGGTAAATGACAGATGGTCTCTACCAGAGTCTCTTGTAAGAGCAGGGAGATTTGATAAATTGATTTCCATGAAAATGCCTAAAGGTGAAGATGCTGTTGAGATAGTCAAATTCTATTTAGCGCAGAAGAAAATTCTAGATGAAGTAGATGCAGAAGAAATAGGAAGAATCTTACAAGGTCGTTCGTGTGCCGATCTTGAAACAATAATTAATGAGGCTGGAATTTATGCTGCTTATGATGGTAAGGCAGCGATTGATAGAACTAGTATGATTAAGGCTTGTTGTCGTGTTTTTTTTGAAGAGGAATATTATTCCGAGATAGAGACAGATATTTCCGGTGAAATAAAAGATAGAAGAGTAGCGATACATGAAGCTGGCCATTCACTAGTAAGCGAGATTCTAAGACCAGGATGCGTGAGTTTTGTGGCTCTAGGTAATGTAAGCGGTAACATTAAGGGCATTACAATTACTAGGGCAAACGAAGAATTGGAGGATTCTAAGCGTAATAGAGAAATTGATATTATGATTGCTCTCGGTGGGCGAGCTGCCACGGAAGTTATATTGGGTGAAGTGGATATGGGAACTATTGATGACATACATCTGGCTCTTAATTCTACATACAGATTGGTTGCTGCATTAGGCGGAACAGGATTAAATGTTTATGACGGTGTTGCTGAAACGTCAGAAGTAATGAAAAGAAATTTAGAATGTGCGGTAAATGTAGAAATCAATAGGCTTTATGAAGAAGTTAGAAAAATTATCATTGAAAATCGTAAGTTGTTAGAGACTATTGTGTGTGACCTAATGCGAAAAAAAGTGCTAACTTATAGAGATTTTCATGAAATGTATGCGTGGGAGTAAGAGTTCACAATGTACAAAAAAATGAACATAAAATTAACACAAAAACTTGCAATAATCATTTTTGTAGAAAGGCATCTTTGCTTTTTTGTACATAGAAACAAATATCATAGGAATAATTAGAGTCAGGAGGGTATAAATATGGGTAGAGATTATTATTTACATAGGATATCGCATGAAGACAATGTTTCATATGAACTTATGGATATGGGGTATATAACAATTGGTTGGGAATTGTTTGCAGATACGAAAATAATGGAGGCATCACGTGTACCAGGCTATCCAGATTTTGATGTTATCACAGATGGCAAGGGACAAAAGAATAATAGATCGCGTTGGAATATGTGGTACTTTGGCCAATTGAAAGAAGATGACTATATTATTGTCCCTTTATATGGTGGTTTGTTTTCAGTATTTAAAGTACTTTCACAAGCTAAGCCAATAACTGAGTTGGCAAATGAAAATATTGAATCTCTCAATGGAAAATGGAACAATCACCATATTATCTGGAACTCTAATCGATTATATGATGAAGAAGATGGCCGAAAAATAGACTTAGGCTTTTTTGTCATGGTTGAAAAAATCGTTGAAGCTATTCCAAGAAGTTTTGTATCAGGAAAGTTAATATCACGTATGAAAATACGTACAACTACTGCATGTATTTCTGATCTTGCAGCTGATGTTGAGGAAGCCATTAAAGCTGGAAAAGAAAAAGAACCTATAAATATTTATGAAATATCAATGGATGTATTAGCTAACAATCTAAAGAATTCCGTAATTAAAGAAAAGTTAGGGGAACAAAGATGGGAACGATTGATTCGTTGGTATTTTAAGAAAATAGGTGCAGATGTTTCTGTAATTCCAGCCAAAAATGAACCAGGAAAAAAGGACGGTGCAGATGCAGATATTATAGCAGAGTTTAATAATCTTAAATTAATTATTTATGTTCAAGCTAAATTCCATGAAGGACAAACTTCAAGCTGGGCAGTTGAGCAAATATATAAGTATAAAAACCAAATGTGTGATGGTGAATCGGACTATACCTATGCAACGTGGGTGATTTCTTCTGCAGATGAGTTTTCTCAGGAAGCTATTAATGAAGCAGATAGGAATAATGTAAGGTTAATTAATGGTACTGAATTTGCAAGAATGCTGTTAGACGTGGGATTAAATGATTTGAATGCGGCTTTTATTTAAAATTGTCACGATGGGAGACTAGCTTATGTATACATCTGGAAATAAAAAAATGCTAAATATGCTCATCCTAGAAATTCTCCGTAACTATACAGATGAGAATCATGCTCTTACTCAGCAAGAAATTATAAAACTTCTAGATCAGAAGTATGGAGCACCATGTGATCGCCGCTCTGTTAAAGCAAATATCTTATCACTGAAAGAAATGGGCTATGATATTTCTATGGAGTCTGGGTATCGATTGCTATCCAGAGAGTTTGATGATGCAGAACTTAGAATTCTTATTGATAGCGTCCTTTTTTCTAAGTCTATATCAACCAAGCAGGCTAAGGGGCTCATCGAAAAGCTTAGAGGTTTAGGAAGCAAATATTTTAATGCAAAAGTTTCTCACGTTAGCAATCTGCCTGAACTACAGCATACAGACAACAAACAGGCCTTATATTCTCTTGATGTGATTAATGATGCAATTTCTAGTAAAAGGAAGGTTTCCTTTACTTACAATGAAATAGGAACGAACTTCAAGCTAAGGAAGAAGAAAGAAGCACCTTATATTGTAAATCCATATCAAATAGTTGCTAATAATGGCAGATTCTATTTGATAGCAAACGTTGATAAGCATGATAACGTTGCTCATTTTAGAGTTGATAAAATGACAGAAGTGAAAATGTTAGAAGATATGATTAAACCTATGAGGCAAGTAAAAGGTTTAGAGAATGGTCTAAATTTGCCAAAACATATGGCAGAGCACATTTACATGTTCAGTGGTGACTCTATTTACGCGAAGGTTAGGGCAGATAGATTCTTGATGACAGAGTTGGTTGATTGGTTTGGTAAGAATTTCCAAATTCTTAAAGAAAATGATGATTATATTGAATTAAGAGTGCTGATAAACGAAAAAGCAATTCGCTTTTGGGCGCTGCAATACGGACCTTATGTGGAAATATTAGAGCCACTTTCTCTAAGAGAGCAGATAAAAGAAGATATTACTGCTATGAGTGAGAAGTATTTAGGAAGAAAATGAAAATATATTTATTAGATAACAATCCTGTAATATGTAAGACTTGGAATCTATATTTTGAGGGCGAGAGAGAAGTTGAAATTGTATGTGATGATTTTGAGCATTTCATGGATACTACAGACGTAGAGTGCGTTGTTTCACCAGCTAATTCCTTTGGAATTATGGATGGGGGATATGATTTAGCCATATCAGAATGGTTTGAGTGGAAACAACAGGATTTAGTTCAAGATTATATACAAAAGCATTATTACGGAGAGCAGCCAGTAGGAACTAGCTTTATCATTGATACTGGAATAAAAGGAATAAAGCTTATACATACTCCGACAATGCGAACTCCAAGCCCTATAAAGGACCCGATGATTGTATATCAATGTATGAGAACGACTCTTATGGTTGCTTTGGATAACAATATAAAAAGTATAATAATTCCAGCTTTTGGAGGGTTATGTGGAGGGCTTTCGCCACAAGTAATTTGCAAAATGATGTGGAAGGGGTTCGACCAGATAAATAGTAAATTTATTATAAATATTTAGTATCAAATAAAACGTATACGCAAACAGTACCAATTAAGCCCGCAATCTGCGGGCTTTTGCTATAACTGATAAGCTCTCAATAAAGAAGAGAATAAATGCTGATGTTGATACAACATCTGGCGTTCCTCCTCTGTCATAAAATTACAAATCTTATCAAAGAATACAAGCAGCTTATAAATATTATCCGCAGAAGTCTTCTCTTCTAAAATTGATTGACGCTTTGACTGGGCTTCAAGTATTAAGCTTTCTACTTCATATATTCTATCATAGATTTTGTATAAACCATCCTCTAAATCACGTTTTCTTCTGAGATAATGCTTATCTTCAACGTCAAGAGCCTCTATATCATTATTGATGACGTAAGCGTAGTTACAACCACCGTCTTGGATGGGCCCACTAAAAATGCCATAATCCTCTCAGGAGGAAATCGTTATGGTCAAAAGAAAAAACTACAACTGGAATAAAATCAGAAAAGAATTTCAAGAATCAGATCTTACCTATAGTGCTTTCTCAACACAAAAAGGTATTCCAAAATCTACAGCCTACACTCACCTAAAAGATTTAATTGCATTAAAGAATGCTACTTATGATGACAACTCAAACAATGATAACAATGATGAAGCATTTGACTTTGTGCCAATAGAAGTATTAGAAGCCGAAGCTGTTGCCTCAACTCCAGATGTTACATTCATTCAAACTCCAGAGGAGAAGTTAAAGCCACAAAGCGCAGCCTCTAGTTCTCCAATAGAAATAAAAGTCAAAGGATGCTCTATTGCCCTAAACCAGGGTTTCGATAAAGCTACTCTAAAAGATGTGTTGGAGGTGTTGACAGCCGTATGCTAAGAATGACACCTACATGCCCAGTTTACTTAGCTGTTGGTCCTACGGATTTACGAAATAACATCGATGGACTGATTATCAAAATCAAATATCAATTTAATCTGGATCCATTTTCACCAGCAATGTTTGTCTTTTGTAACAGGTCGAGGAATAAGCTAAAGATACTCTTTTGGGACAAGAATGGATTCTGGCTTTACTATAGAAGGCTTGATTCAGGCACATTTAACTGGCCTCAGAAAAATGATGGTAAGAAAACACTTAAGATTACAGAGCAACAATTATCGTGGATTTTAGACGGCCTTGCAATGGAACAACAAGGTGCATTTACAGAGGTTTCAGCAAGAAAAATCATCTGATTTTTCATCCATAAACAATTACATAAGTCAACTTATAAAAGGCTTGAAAAACAACGGTTTTTCGGGCTTTTTTGCTATATATTTCTATCTGTAGGCAATAGATTTTTATAGCTTGTTTTGAGATACTTTTTACATGAGTAATAAGTTGAAAAAGCCTAAGAAAACCATAGATTTATCTAAGATGTCCAGGACAGAATTAGAGCATGGTTACATGGAACTTTATACAAGATGTGCCATCGCTGAAGCTAAGGCAGATAGGTTTTTAGAGGAATATAGACTTTCCCAGGAACGACGTTTTGGAAAATCCTCTGAAAAGGGTATAGCCAGGCAGATGACCATAGCTGAATATATGAAAGGCGAAATGGAACCATCTGAGGATAGCACTGGTGCTGTTGAGGAAGAGTCGAAAGCTGATGATGAAGCTGAAATAAAAGAGCTAGTTGAGAAAGCTACAGGCACAGATAAAAAAGATAAGAAAAATCACGGCCCTATCGCAAAGAAAAATCTTGATGACCTTGAAGTAGAGATTGTTGAATTTAAGCTCTCAGAGGAAGAACAAGTCTGCCCTAAGTGCGGTGGACCACTCAAATCAATCGGTACTACTGTCCGTAAAGAACTTGAAATAGCCCCACCAAAGGTATATGTAAAAGAATACATCACCACTAATTATGTTTGCCGAAACTGTGAGGCAAATGGCGAGGGTCCCAATGCATTCTTTAAGAAAGATGGTGCACCTAAACCCGTGTTTTATAATTCACCTGTTGCACCATCTACTGTGGCAGATGGTATATATAAAAAATATGCACTTTCATTACCTTTTGATAGATTAGCCAAGGACTATAAACGCCAGGGCATTCCCATCACCAAGGACAACCTGTGCAAGTGGTCTATGATGGCAGCTGAAAGATTTTTTGCTCCAATCGTAGAGCATTTGCATGAAATACTTATGGGTGAAGCTGCTATCCATTGCGATGAAACCTATACTCAGGTAATTGAGAATAATAAAAAATCCTATGTATGGGTTATGACCACTGCTGAGTATCAGAAGGCGCATCCTATAATGCTTTATAATTACAGGAATGGCCGATCTGATGCAGATGCCAGAGCTGTGCTTGCTGGTTATCACGGTTATGTCATGTGTGATGGGTACGGTTGCTATACTTCTGTTCTCAAAGAGAATAAGAAAACTCATGCGCCTGCAATGGACATAAAACCAGTGGCTTGTATGGTACATGTAAAGCGTGAATTTGTGGATGCTCTAAAGAGTGTACCAAAAGATAAATGGGGACAGACAGGTGCTTATCTTGCGGTAGCTAAGCTTGAGAAAATCTTTCACATAGACAATGAAATAGAGTTCTCGACTTATGAAGAGCGCAAAGAAAAACGCATGGGTGACTTATATCATGCCATGAAGGATTTCTTTGATTACATAAGAGCTGAACAGTGGGAATCCTTGTCATCAACCAAGTATGGCAAGGCTATCACTTATGCCTTAAATCAAGAAGAAAAAGCCATGAGATTATTTGAGGATGGAAGACTTGAACTTGATAACAACATGGCGGAAAGAACTGTAAAACCATACGTCATCAATAGAAAAAACAGCCTGTTTAATTTCACTGAAAAAGGTGCTGAAGCAAGCTGCATCTTATTCAGCATCGTAGAAACAGCAAAACAGAATGGACTTGATGTACGAAAATATCTTGAATGGGTCATGGATAATTGTCGAGGTATTCGTGAGGGTGAAAAAATACCAACAGAAAAAATAGAAAAACTTTTGCCTTGGTCAAAAGAAATCCCAGACGAAATAAAAGCTCCTTCAAACTGCTAGTTTAAGCGGTTTGGAGGAGTTTTTTAGTGCTCTGACCACGTTGAATGTAACTACGCTTACGTTCCTTCATCCTCTATGACACATATTTCCTATGAAGGTAAAGAATTAAAAAGCTGGGACAGTGTGGAGTTTAGCATACAACTGGAAATTGTACTTTTTCTGATTATCTGGCTATAATGGTATTGTTTACAATATGCGGCCATTACGCCGCTTTGCTGCTGAAAAGAAAGAACTTTGTAAAAGGTTAAGGAGGAAATGACGAAATGAGAAAAGATTTAGGAAAACAGCCCGCAGTATTTCCCATGCCGGTGCTGATGGTGACTGCATATGATGAAAATGGCACGGTGCAGGTCATGAATGCTGCATGGGGAATGATCTGCGGCATGGACAAAATCGCACTTTTTATCGACGAGGATCACGCCACGACAAAGGCAATCCGAAAGACGGGAGCGTTTACGGTAAGTCTCGCTGACAGGGATCATATGGATGCAGCAGATTATTACGGTATTGCGACTGGCAACAAGATGCCTGATAAGTTTGCAAAATCTGGCTATCATGCGGAGAAAAGCACACATGTGAATGCGCCGATTATTACAGAGTTCCCAGTTGCGCTTGAATGTGAGCTTGCGGAGATCACGGAGACAGAGAATATACACGCCGTAGTGGGAATGATTGTCAATGTCAGTGCGGATGAAAAAGTCCTGTCCGAAAACGGCAAGGTCGATCCTTTGAAGCTGAACGCACTTATCTTTGACCAATTTCAGTCAGGGTACTATGTAGCGACAGAGAAGGTCGGACAGGCGTGGAACGCAGGAAAGAATATGATGAAGGAAGCGCAGGGAAAGGAGTAATTCTATTACTGCGCTAAAGCAGAAATTCATAATAATTAAGCATTTAAAAAAGCTTCCGAACTTGAAAAAGTTTGGGAGCTTTTTTGATTGAAGAAGGGGAGTTTTAATGATAATATATACGTTATAGCGGAATAAAACATACGGGAAGGCGTAGTAAAATTATGGAGAGTAGTAGAAACGTATCAGTTGTTAAGGATTCTGAAGGAAAGGATATTGTATTAATTAATGATATTCAATTTAAAGGAAAAAGGAAAGTCGATTGGAATGAGGTCAAAGAGTATTTATATGGATATGTTGGAGATATATATGAAATATCAAATACTGATGATTATGTATACATAGGTACAGATTTGCCAGATGAATATACAGGTTCTGAATATACTGAAAGTTTAAGAGGGGGTAATGCTAAAGCAAAAGCAAATGCTACGCAAGGAATACCAGAATTATTAAACATAGCAACAGGAAAGTTTTATAGAGAAAATACAACTAAGAAGCATTTACGAGATGCACAATATGGTTGGTATAGATATGATTCACGATTTGCGCTTCCAGTCTTTGCAGATGATGGACGAGTTGAGCGTTACAATTTGTATCATGCATCTATGTTAATAAGACATGCTAGTGATAATAAACTGTATCTGTACGATGTTATAGACATAAAAAAAGAAACGAGCAACCCTCTCGGCCTTAAAGGCTTACCAGACAAAAAACCCATTTCTTGATGCTTATATTAATATCGAAATGTGTTTGTGTCAATAGATTTTTTAGTATTTTTTGCGAGGAGAATTATGATGAGGAAAGAATATTTATTTAAAAACAGGGTAATAGTCGAAAATAAAGTGTTTTTGTTAGCTGAGGATGTAGCTAAAAAATTTGGATTTGAAAATATTAATGATTTTGCAAATGCGAGGCCAGAGCTGATTGTTGAAAAGAATGGACTTCCAAAACTTGTAGAAGAAACTAAATATAACAATATTATATTACGTGATGTAGAGCTTTCAGATAGGATAAAGCATCTGGAATATACGAGAGTTGATACTTTGAGAAGTAGAGCGGAAACTCTTAGAAGTTTTTATCCACTAAAGTTTATGCTAGCAGGCGGAACCTTGGAAAGTAAAGCACATGGCGCAGGTTATGAATCAGTTGAAAAATATATAAATGATGTGGATTATCCCAAAGAGCTTGAGGAAGAAAAAGAGAATATGGCCCGCAAGGCTGATTTAATCAGTTCTATGGAGGATACTAAAAAGAAGATAAATGATTTGGTCGATTATGATATTCTGAAAAAATACAATATTAGGTTGACTCAATATATTCATATAAATGAATATGGAGTACACATAGAATCATTTTTGGCAGGAAAGGGAATCTTTTTTGCGTTATATGATTCCGACTATGCTTTTGACGAGCTCAAAGTTATCGATGGAGATTTAATTATTCCTACTTATGACGATTACGAAGACTCATTTATTAAAAAAAATTATGGACATGATATTTCCGATAGAGATTATAGTCAATATAGCTGTATTGAAAATCTACTGTATCTTATTTTGCATAAAGAGTTTGAAGATGCAGGGGTTGATTTGATGTATTGTCAGTGCCCAGGAATTGATTTTTATATATCACAAAAAGAAATGATAAAAATGCTTTCACCAAGTCAGTATAGTAATATAATATTGGTAGATGGTGTTGAGAATTTTGATTTTGCAGAATATATTACACCGATTGAGGATTATTCAATTTAAGATTAATCGATGGAAATTTGGAGCAGAATATGACTATTACAGAAAGAATCTTTTATTTAATAAAGGCTAGAGGCATGAGCCAAAACTCATTTGGAAAAGCAGCGGGTATAGCTCCTA
>CAMNPQ010000059.1 GCA_946548305.1 uncultured Pseudobutyrivibrio sp. | reverse complement strand
TGCAGTAATAGTCCTCATACTCAAATGTGACACCCTTTTCTTTAGCTATTTCATCCAACTGACTCTCAAGATTTGCCACAATCTGATTCAAAGAAGCATCATCAACATACTGGATAATGCCCACCTTGTATACGGCACCCTCTGTAGCTGTATTATCTTCAGCTGTGTTATCGGTGTTTTCTGTAGTATTATTTCCACAGCCAAATAAAGCTGTAGCCATAGTCATAACCATCAATATAGAAAATATCCTTTTCTTCATATATTCTTCCTCCAATTTATGTGTTATATAGTAGGTTGTGTATAGTATCTGGAAATAAAACATATTATCCTCATCGTTTTCACTATACTCTCGGATAATATGTTTTATTTCTCGATACTTCAAACCATACAAGACATTTTACCATATTGCTTTAGCAAGTTAAAGTAAAAAAACAGCCCAAGACCATGTCCTGGGCTGTTTTTACCTTTTTCATCTATCAACCTCTCACTCTTCCTATCAAATAACAAACTGCAAATAAAGCAACATCCACTGTCACAATGGTAGAGCCTACAGGTGTGCCAGCCAAAATGGAAATGATTATTCCAGCCAGGGCACATACCATGGATGATATTGCAGAAAATACAGTTACGCTTCTAAAGCTTTTTAAAATACTCATAGCTGAAAGTGCCGGAAAAATAACAAGTGCTGAAATCAAAAGTGAGCCCACCAGATTCATGGCAAGGACAATAATGACAGCTATCACTGTGGCAATCAAAAGATTGTAAAGATTTACCTTTGTTCCCACGGCATTGGCAAAATCCTCGTCAAATGTCACTGCAAAAATCCTGTTGTAGAACAGAATAAAAATAGCTATCACCACTATGGATAGTATTCCACTGATCCACACATCAAGCTGTGTCAATGTCAAAATGGATGTGGAGCCAAACAATGTGGAACACACATCTCCTGCCACGTTGGATGAGGATGGAAACAAATTCATAATCATGTAACCAAAGGCAAGTGCTCCCACAGAAAGCATTGCAATAGCAGCATCTCCCTTTATTTTCGCATTCTGCCCCTTTCTCAGCAAAAGAATGGCAAATGCAACTGTAAGTGGCAGCACCACAAGCATTTTATTAATAAGATTTAAAACAGTAGCAATAGCCAGTGCTCCAAAAGCCACATGGGATAATCCATCACCGATATATGAATACCTCTTCAGCACCAGTGTCACACCTAAAAGAGATGAGCAAAGAGCTATCAAAACTCCCACTATAAGAGCATATCTCACGAAGGGAAAGCTCAAGTACATCAACAGTTCCTCAAACATTATCTTCCCTCCTTTACTTCTCTAAGCTCAGTTACTTCCATTGAGTTTACATCAAATATCTTTGTGGCAAAATTTTTCACATTTTCAATGTCATGACTAATCATAATAACAGTAAGACCATCATCATTTAGCTGCTTTATTAAATCGTACATTTCTGATGTCACATTAGGGTCCAGACCAGCCACAGGTTCATCTAGCAGAAGTGCCTTTTTGGTGGCACACAAAGCCCTGGCAAGGAGTACTCGCTGCTGCTGTCCCCCTGAAAGCTCTCTGTAGCATTTATCCTTTAGCTTTGCTATTCCCATCTTTTTCAAATTTGCAAGAGCCATTTCCTTGTGCTCTTTCTTGTAGAAAAATCCACTAGCCAGGCTGTTCTGACATCCAGATAAAACAATTTCAAAAACCGATGCTGGAAAATCTCTTTGCACAATAGACTGCTGTGGCAGATAACCTATCTGATTTTTCTCAAGTCCATCATCAAAAATGATTTCTCCTGAAATAGGTGTCTTAAGCCCTAGAATTGTCTTCATCAAGGTTGTTTTTCCAGAGCCATTCTCTCCAACAATGCAAAAATAATCTCCTGCATCTATTTTAAAATTGATTCCTTTAAGTACCGGCTTGTTGTCATAGCCTACAGCCAGATTCTTTGCTTGTAATGCTGCCATAATATCTCCAAAATACTGGTATAATACCAGCTAAACTAATTATTTAAAGCTGCCTCTAACACTGACAGGTTATTTTCCATAATAGATAGATATGTAGTGCCAGAGGTCACATCATCTGATGTGGTGGACTGCATAGAATCCATTGTTAGTACCTCTGCGTCCTTTGAGGCTGTGTTTTCTATGATTGTGTTTGCTATCTTTTGATCAGAATTTTCAATAGTACATACACTTGTCAGCCCCAGCTCATCCACCTTTCCTGCTAAAAAGGTGATTGTCTCAAAGCTGGCTTCTGTCTCAGCTGAGCAGCCTACAAATGCAGCATAGTAATTTAGATTGTAATCATCCACCATGTATCTAAATGGGAATCTGTCACCAAATAAAAGCGTGTCGAAAGTCCCAGCGTCTGCTACTTCTTGATATTTTGCGTCAAGTGCATCCAATTGACTTACATATTCTGTAGCATTGTTCTTATACAAATCCGCATTTACGGAATCAACAGCTTCTAAAACAGTAGCAATCTCTTCTACTAAGATTTTAGTATTTTTCAGTGAAAGCCACACATGCTCATCATATTCTATCTCTTCTTCCTCATGTTCATGTTTTTCGGCTTCCATGCCTTCCACTACTTCTTCTTCCTTTACACTGTCACCCAGCACTTCCATAAGGTTGATTACCTGCATATCTGGATTTACTGCCTCCGCAAGGGCATTCTCCACCCACTCGTCAGACTCTCCACCTACATAGATGAACACATCACAGGTTGCCACCTTCATAATATCCTCTGCTGTAGGCTGGTAGTTGTGTAAATCCACTCCATTGTCTAAAAGCATGGTAATTTCCACATTTGAAGCCCCATTTGTAATCTGTTTTACCCAATCGTACTCTGGGAAAATGGTGGTAACTACAGAAATAGAATCAGTTGCATTTGCTTCAGTTTTTTCTGTAGAGGCTGAGTCACCATCCGCAATTTGTGATACTTCCTCATTTTCTGAAGTATTTGAAGCATTAGAACCACAGCCTACTAAAAACAGGCTTGTCATTAAAACCAATATTAACTTTTTCATAATAATATTATCCTTTCAAATCATGTAAATTCAAATCTGTTTCTTACATAATCTGATTCAATTATTAAGTCTCACCCTTTGGGAAACCAATGTAGTCTGAATAGACTGAAATGAAAAATAATTAAAATGATGATTAGCATGCTCAGTAATATAAAAGCTGGAAAAAAGCATCAAAAAAAGAGTAGCCACAAGCGCTGCCAAGGATATTATTCTGTTGAAGGAATCCCTATCTCTCATGCTATCTCCTTTTTTAATTAGTAACTTCTAACCAACAGCCATAGAAATAATAATTTCTAAGACTTGATTTGTCAAACATTTAATACTAATCTTCCAATATTAAATCGGCTCTTGCCATCATGAGATAGCCATAGTCCTTGTCAAATACCTCTATTATATTGCCAATGTCTTTTTTTACCTTGTATTTTTTGTTGTCGCAGATATTAGTCACAACTGCGCCTTCTAGGAACTTCCTATAAACCTTTTGATTTTCATCAGTAGGACCAAATAAATCTGTAGCCCTGGAATCTTCGGTTGGAGGCTGTAAATCAAACAGAGATATCTGCCCGGAATCAGTGCTTGTGGCAGCTTCTGTTGAGGCTGGCTTTTCCTTTGGCTTTCTTTTTGCTCTGTCAGTCTCCTCCACCACTTTATTTTCCACATCGTAGGTAAGAGTGACTATTCTATCAGCCAGCTCTATTTTAATGACTCCCTCTTCAAATGAGGATTTTTTTATCTTTGCCCCAGTGTAGTAGTCATTATAATATGCACGTATGGCATTATATGCCTCCTGTTTTAGCAGAAAATCCTCTTTAGAGCCAGCACCCTCCACCATTTCGAATTCTTCCACCACGTTTCCCTTCTCGTCACAGAAGAGAGTGATAACTCTGCTTTTGGTTTGAAGAATGATGACTGGCTCTAAATCCACCAGATTATCCTCTATTACCTCAAACTCCTCTGGCAGAGACGCCATGTAATCTGCTATTCTGTTTCGCTTTGCTGCTCCACTTAATTCCTTAGCCATAAGTGCCTCCTATAGGTTAATTGAATTCCTATCTCATAGCCTTATTGTACAGGAATTTAGATTTTTAGAACACCCTCTTTTAGCCTATTTAATCCATCCATTAATGTAGATCTGGTGCAAGCCACATTCATTCTAAGGAAATATCTGCCTGCTTCTCCATATTCCAGCCCCTCTGTAATATAAAGTCCTGTTTCTTTCCTTATAAAGGCTGCCACCTCATCACTTGATTTATTAAGAGAGCTTATATCAAGCCACATCAGATACGTAGCTTGTCCCTTCACTGCCTTGATTTCTGGGATTTCTTTTTCGATAAAATCTTCTGCAATTTTTCTATTTTCAAACACATATGCCCGCATTTCATCCAGCCAATCGCAAGATTCGTTAAATGCTGCTGCTGTAACCACCTGGGCAAAGGAATTTGGCTCTGCCACCTCGTCAGTATTTAGGGCACGCCACACTTTGTGTCGCAAAAATGGATTTGCCACAACTACAGCAGATGTCTGCATTCCTGCTATATTAAATGCTTTTGTTGGAGCAATACAGGTGATGCTTATGTTTTTACAGGTGTCTGAAACGCTGGCAAATGGTACGTAAGCTGTGCCTGGAGCTGTAATATCACAATGTATTTCATCAGAAACCACAGTCACTCCATATTTTTTAGCAAGCTCTCCTACCTTTGCCAAATCCTCCCTGCTCCAAATCCTGCCAACTGGATTATGAGGGTTGCATAGGATCATAAGGCTTGCCTGTGGGTCTGCCATTTTCTCCTCTAAATCCTCAAAATCCATAGAGTACTCACCATTTTCATAGCGAAGAGGACTTTCTAATGGTCTACACCCATTATTCACAATACTATTAAAGAAAATATTGTATACAGGAGTCTGGATAATCACCTTTTCATTTGGCGTTGTCAGCTTTCGTACAATTGATGAAAGTGATGGTATCACACCGGTAGAAAAAATAAGCCAATCCTTTTCTATTCTAAAATCATGACGCTGACTCCACCAATTTTGATAAGACATGTACCAATCATCTGTCAAATCTGAATATCCAAACACACCATGCTCTAATCTTTTGGCAATGGCTTCCCTAATCTGAGGGGCTGTTTGAAAATCCATATCAGCAACCCACATAGGCAGCTCACCTGGCTTCACATCCCATTTCATCGAATCAGTGTCTCTTCTGTTTATTTCTTTATCAAAATCGTATTTTCCCATAAAGTCAAATAATCCTTGTCCTTAGTTTTTAGAAACTCTCCATTCTACCACGTCTTCTTTTTGCCCAATAGCATCGCAAATTATTTTGGTAGAATCAGGATTCACCATATCCTTTTCCACAATGAGTGTCTTTATGGATGGAGCAGATATAGTACCGCTTACCGGGTTAAATATGCTATCCACCGGGTTTGTAATCTGCGCATCAATGTTCTTTGCATACTCAAATGACAATGTGGTATTGATTAATTTACAGTTTTTCATGGTCAGATTGTCAATGTAGCAAAGACCCTGTAAGCTTTCTATTGTACAGTTTATAAAGGTGAGATTTTTGGAATTCCAGCCTAGATATTCACCACATATATAAGAATCATAAACTGTTACATTTTCTGTATTCCAGAATGAATCCTTTGACAAAAGCACTGAATTTCTAATGGTAATATTTTTTCCACCATCAAATGAATAATTTCCATCCAATCTGAAATTATCAATCTCAATATCGCTGGAATTCATACCAAAATAATGCCCCTTGGCAGTCACATTATTCAGTTTTATATTTTTACACATCCAAAATGTTTCCTCAGCATTAGTGAGGTTTACATTTTCCAGCGTAACTCCATCGCATCTGCGGAAATTCTTTGGGGCCGTAATCAAGGAATCCTTTACCGTGATATTGTTTGTATACCATACCCCGGAACGTGCCATCTCAAACCAGTTGCAATTTGATACCTTCACATTATTTGAATACCAAATAGGATATTTCCATTTAAACTGAGAATTATAAACTGATATATTCTTGCTTTCCTTTAATGGAGATTCTCCATCATCAAAAATTGAATCATAAATTTCTGCCCCGTCTTCGGCAAAAAGTGCTCTTTCTCCTGAAAAAAACTGCTGTCTATACTCTTTCATATATAACTACCTCCGTAAAATACAAATACATTCTATCACCAAAATTCAATTTTGTAAAATTAAATAGTGCTCTTTCTTGTGAAGAATTTGTTAATTATTATTCCCAAATTTACAACACCATCCACAAGAAGTACTATTCCAAGAAATACCATATACCAGCCCAATGTGTCCTTTGGAGCCACTAAAATAAAGCCTCCCATGATTATCAAAAGAATTATTTCTATCAATAATTTGACCTTTTCAACAGTGCGTTCTTTCTTTTTTGTTTCAGCAAACAGATTTTTCAGGGTGATAGCATTGCGATATGCCCATGCCAAAAAGCTGACTCCTATCACTATACTGCCTATAAAAAACAAGGCATTTTCCTTTACTAAAAGCATGGCATAAATACCTATCATTGCCAGACAGATGTACACTCTGGCGGATTCCTCCTGAAGATTCCATTTAGCCTTTATCAAATGCCTGATTGTCACACCTATCTCAAAAACAATTGCAGCAAAAAGTGCCAGGCTTACAGCTGCCTGAAGTGTATATTCAGGTATGATAAACAAAATAATGCTGGTAAGTATCATAATGACATAAGGCAGCCATTCCAGTTTGCAAATTGTGTTTTTGATTTTATTTACCTTTTGGGTATCAGGGGCTTTATCAAGCACTGCAGTTGCAGGAAGCTTCATAAAGGTTCGCACAGTGCTTTTATCCAAAGACAATAGCTCGATAAGTATTTTTTCCACAGCAAAGGGTCCTTTTTCAGCTACTTGTGTGGTGGTTTTTATCCCAGCCCTGTCGATTGCATTGAACAAATTGTTTACAAAGCTGATGCGTCTTTCGTCATTAACACTTTCAATCCACTGGTCAAGCACCTGATTTATAAAAACGCTTCCTGGGCTGTTGCATAAGGCTTCCTCTATTTGTCCGTGGTTTACTCCCCAAGTATATAAATCGTGCTGCATGACACCTTCTTCAGTGCTTTTTACTATTTTGCAGGGAATATCTGTCTCTTCAAAAAGCTTTCCGAAAATAGAATACTCAGGTATGAATCTTAGAGCTTTTTCTTTGATTTTATCCACACAGGCTTTATCGCAAACCTCAGGACACAGCCCTGGACCATCATTCATATATACAAAATCAACCCATTCAAGACTCTCATCATCTAAATGTGAGGCTGCATAAAGTGCCAGATTTGCTCCCTTGCTATGTCCTCCCACTATTAGTCTGTGTCTTCCATCTATGCTTTCATTTAAATACTTTAGGGCTTTCTTTTGAGCTTCAGTCTCTGTAAAGCTGATTATGAAGTCTTCCTTCCAGCCAGCCATAGTTTCGTCAGTGCCTCTAAAGGCTATAAAACGCACATCCTCTGTCAAATCAAATGTCATAGCAGAAAACTGAGCTGACTCAGCCACATCTAAAATATCCTCATGCCTGCTTAAATAAATATCACCAAATCGCTTTGATTCGGCAGCCAATGTCACAAAATTCTCATGCCCGTAAAAAGTCCCATGTATTCCATTTTTTTCTTCAACTTCAGATACCACATCTTTAAATAATTTACGCTCATCCAGATTAATATCTGAAATAATAAGGTATGCTAATTTGCATAATATAAAATTATCTATCTCTGTAAGTTTCTTTTCCTCAAAGGAAAGTTCACCGTACCATTTGAGATAATCTTCCATATTATCCATCACTATATCCCTCACAAAAAAGAGTAATAATTACTTAATTAAAATAGTAACTATTACTCTTAACAAATACAATAAACCAAATATTAAAAAAATGTTAAATCAGTATGGGTAGCACACTGATTTTTTTCACTTCGTTCAAAAATCAGTATGCGTTTCCCACTGCACTCCACGCTCATAAAGCATATCCAATAATTCATTTAAAGGCATTGGCTTTCCGAAGTAGTACCCCTGTGCTCTGTCGCAGCCCACAGACTTTAGGAACTGGTAGTGCTCCTCTGTCTCCACACCCTCGCAAAGTGGAGAAAAGCCCATCTCATTTACTGCCTTGATAATATAGCTCATCAATGTCCTTGTCTTAGGATTTTTATCGATGCTTCGCAAAAATACCATATCCAGCTTTAGCACATCAAAATCGTAATCGGCCAATGTGGTAAGGCTCGAATATCCGCTTCCAAAATCGTCAATCCATATCTGATGACCAGCTTCTTTTATCTTTGTGGTCTCCTCTTTTATAAGACCAGTGTTGTCTGAAAAAGCACTTTCTGTGATTTCCACATCAATCATTCCTCTAGGGACGTTATATATTTCGCAGAAATCCGATAGCATTTTATACACATCACATACTTCAAAATCCAGCCTTGAAATGTTTACTGATATAGGAACTAATGCCTCCCCTTCCTCGGAAAGCTCCATATAGTCCTGACAAACCTTTTTTACAACATATTCATCCACCAGATGAATGAGGTGAAAATGCTCTAATGTTTCTATGAAATAACCAGGTGGCAGCATGCCATTTTCTGGGTCAACCCATCTGACCAATGCCTCATAGCCGCACACCTCCCCAGTAGCGACCCTCACTATAGGCTGGTAAAATACCTTGATAAAATCATTGGCTATGGCATCATCAATATGGTCTACAACAAACTGCTGACGTCTCAAGCCATCCCTTATGATGTCATCATAAATACAATAATTTACATCATGACGATTCTTTATACTGTTGCAGGCAAGCCTAGCATGGTCGCAGGCAAGACCAACCTCTGCCCTTTGGTCATCCATGAAATAGATACCTGCTTTTACCTTAACTTTTTTATTTACATCCTCGGAAAGAAGCATTCGTTTGTATACTTCCTCCACACAGTCCACCACTTCATCCCTGGGTATTGTGGTAAACACTACAAAATGGTCGTCTGAAAATCTGGCTACTGTACCCTGGGAAAATACTTCCTTTATGGTGTAGCCAAAATCCTTCAGCAGCTCATCCCCCATTTTAAATCCGTTGCGTTCATTGTATAGCTTAAAATTAGGAATATCAAAATGGATAAATGACACATCCTGCCTTCTTATCTCAGGCTGAGACAAAAGCACCTGAACCTTGTTATAGAAAAATGCCATATTTAAAAGACCGGTTAAGTCATCTGTCTCTCTGTTGTTGGCAAGCACCTCTGCTTCAGCATAAGAATTGCTGGCAGTATTCAGATAGTCATTCTGATCCACATCCACAATAAAAACATAATAGAACCGTTTGCCATTGTTCCAATGCAAAAGATGTCCAAAATCTTCTACATACCTGATTTCCCCCTGTTTGGTGGTAATACGGTAGCGCACATAGTCATGCCTTTTTTCAGCATAGATAGTCTGAGCCTCGATTTGATTTTCAATCTTATGGACATCCTCTGGATGAACCATTCCTTTAAATGAACCACCCACATACTCCATAAATTCATCGAAACTATCACAACCAAAAAGTTTCACAACATTGGTCTCAGCAAATATTATGTTTTCTTCGCCATCGGCCTCATAAATAAAAAAGCCTCCTGGTAGACCTGTAGGGATTTTGCCACCCATCATGGTCTCGTAATATTTTTCCATCGTAACCCCCCGTCATTAGAATGGTAATAACAGTTCTCGACCATTATTAATAAATTTTACAATACAATTGTGTTCAAAACAAGAAATTTACTGAATAATTTAACATCTTTTCCCCCGCCGTTTTACTTCTGAAAATGCAGCAAAAAAATCCCTTGTAATTATCAAGCTATATATATTCTTAAGCTAAGCTTTTTATGCTGAGCGAAGAATATATATGCTTGTTAATGTAACAAGGGATTTTTATAGTTAATTACAGAGGATTTCTATAGTTTCTTTAACAAGATTTTTGTAATTTCCTAGTAAATTTTTATCTCGCTTGAGTCGTATACCAGTTGTCGCAATTCCTCTACAGAGGAGACTTCACCAGCTGCTATAAGCTGCGCTGCAATATTCCCCATTGCAGTAGCTTCGCCTGGACCTGCGATTACCTTTTTACCAGTGGTTTTGGCTGTCAGTTCATTTAAGTATGCTGCGTTTGCACCACCGCCTACCACGTTGATAGCTGCGTAGTGCTTTCCTGTGATACTCTCCAGTTCCTCTGCTGCCACCTTATAGCTGTCAGCCAGGGACATATATATCACATTGGACAATTCTCCTGGTGTTTGTGGCACCTGCATATTCTGCCTTTCACAAGCATTTTTTATTGCTTCTATCATGGATGCTGGAGCCAAAAATTCCTCTGAATTCACATCCACCCTAGAGGCAATGCTTTCCTTGCTAGCCATTTCACAAAGCTTGGCAAAAGAATACTCCTGCCCCGCTGCCTTCAGCTCATTTCTGACAGACTGAATCATCCAAAGCCCCATAATGTTTTTAAGGAAACGATATCTGCCTTCGTAGCCACCTTCATTTGTGAAATTAGCCTCTCTTGCCTCTTTTGTGCAGATGGCTGTTTTATTTTCGCTTCCCATAAGTGACCATGTGCCAGATGAAATGTAAAGCACATCCTGGGAAGTGTTTGGTACTGAAAGCACTGCTGACGCAGTATCGTGAGTAGGTGGAAGCACCACCTTACAATCAAAGCCCACCTCAGCCTGCACTTTTTGGGAAAGATTTCCAATGCATGTGCCAGGGGAAAGAATTTTGCCAAACATGGCTCTATCGTAGCCCAACATATCCATAAGCTCATAATCCCAGTCCTTTGTATCAGGATTTATAAGCTGTGTTGTAGAGCAGTTTGTGTACTCATTTGATTTTACCCCTGTGAGCAGATAATGGAGATAATCTGGAACCATCAGAAAATGCTTTGCTGACTTTAAATATCCATCCTGCTTATCTGCCATAAGCTGATAAATGGAGTTAAAAATCGCTTTTTGAATGCCAGTGCGCTCATAAAGCTTTTCCTCTGGGATGATTTTGTAAACTAGCTCATCCATACCAGCAGTTCTGTCATCTCTGTAGCCAAAGCAAGGTCTTATCACTTCATCCTTATCATTTAAAAGGACATAGTCCACAGCCCAGGTGTCAATTCCCATGGAGGTAGGAATTTTGCCAGCCTCCTTGCATTTTTTCAGCCCAGCGATTATTTCATCAAAAAGCTTTGTTGTATCCCATCTCTTGTGTCCATCCACAGTCACCATTCCATTTTCAAATCTGTGAATTTCCTCCAGGATTATCTTTCCATCTTCAATATGTGAAATAATGTGTCTTCCCGATGATGCCCCAATATCTATTGCCAAATAATAATTTATCATTATCTTTCTCCAATAATATCGCTCTTCTTTTCGTACAAGCAATCCTCGTTAATCTTTACACCAAATGGCTCATTCAGTGCTCTAAACTCGTCTGGCTGAATAGTCTGACGCTTTTTATTTGTCATAGAAAGCACCTTTACAAGCACTTCTGCTGCCTTTTCAACTGTGTGCATAAGACCAAAGGCAATATCAAAATCTGTGCCGCATACAAACATTCCGTGATGAGCCCAAACAGCCACATCCTTTGTTGCCATGATTTCAGAGGTTGCCACTGCAATGTCTCTTCCACCTGGAACCATCCAAGGTACTACGCCAATACCCTGTGAAAATACGATTGGACACTCTGTAGCCATCTCCCAGATTTCTCTTGTGAAAACCTCATCCTCAAGTGGTAGAACATAAGTAAGAGCAATAACATTTGTTGGGTGGCAGTGGTATACTACTCTGATATTTTCGTCTCTCTTTTTGCACACCTCAAGATTCATCAGATGTGATGGAAGCTCTGAGGTAGGCTTGCCACCATTTACAAAGCCCCAAACTATTCTGTATTTAGAGCCTGTCTCATCCACTTCAATGATGCCGATAGAATCTGTTGGATCAATAATTACATTTCTGAAATATTTTCCTGAGCCTGTTACAAGGAAGTATTCCTTTGCCAAATCAGGTACAGTAGTGCCGATTTCTCTCCACTCGCCTGCTTTGAATTCACCCTTTACGCTTTCTACTTCCTCTGGCTTAATTCTGTAAGAAAGGTTACCACCATTTCTCTCATGCCAGCCCTGCTGCCAGCCATCATCAGCCATTCTCATAAAACCTTCAACAAACTTTGCTTCTAATACTTTCATTTTCTTACTCCTTTATACTTATCTAACAACTACTTCTACTGGTACGTCGAAAATCTTTGCAACCTTCTTGATTGTTTCAGTGTGAGAGCCTACTGCTGCACCAAAATGATGTGTAGGACCTGTCTCGCTCCATCTGGTGACAAATTCAGCAGCTGAGCAGCTAAATCTGGTACGCATCATTGTGTCACCATTTTGCAGGATTTTGCCTTCCTCATTGACGCCCTCTGCAACAACAAATTTGAAATGGCCTTCACCATCCTGTGTGATGCCAAGGTATGTGATAGGACCTGTAGGTGGATAGAACTGGGTGAGATATCCGCCACCTGTCTTTCCATGGAACACATCCATCATCTTCATGGTAGGCTTTTTAGCCTGAGAAATCGCAGCATCACCTGAACCAGAATGACCAATGAGTGTCACATCATCATTAAAATCAATAGTGTACATTTCTGCCAGCTGACCTGTGCCTGAAATAGTCTTCAAAATGCTCATTGCCATGGCAACCTTCATATCACCCTCTACAGCGCAGGCTGTGCCTTGCTTTATAAGCATTGAAAATGCTGGAATAAGAAGACTGTCTACCTTTCCTGCAATGCCTTTAGCAAATCCATCATAGTGGGATGCCACAAGTCCCAGCTTTTCATCCTTTACCCACTGTTCAAAGGCTACAACATATTTTGCCATCTCCCACACTTTGTCGATGTCACCGCCACCTACAATATCAAATGTGTCAAGGATGTCCTCTGCCTTTGCCTTGATAACAGCTTCATCTGTGATGTCGTCTGCAATAGCCCAAATCTTTTCCCAGTCAAACTGCTTTGTGTAAAGCCCCATTC
>CAMNPQ010000058.1 GCA_946548305.1 uncultured Pseudobutyrivibrio sp. | reverse complement strand
TCCTTTACAATTGAAATACGCTCCCCTGCCAAAGCATTGAAAAGCGTGGATTTTCCAACATTAGGGCGACCAACTATCGCCACCACTGGTCTTGCCATATTTTACCTCTTTTCTTCCTAGTCCTAGGTTGAGTGCAAAATCTTACGCTAACAATGATTTTGAATTCTTTCGTCGACTAATACGTCTCCTCTAGAATTGAAATACATTGTTATCTAGATTTTGTTCCCTAATATATTAAATGAGTAATCAGTAGTAAACAAGCTATTATTATTCGTAAGCGAAGCATTCTAAGCTGAGCGACAAATACATAATGCTTGTTGACGTAACTGATTACGGATTATGGGTTTGCAAAAAACTTATTTATCGTCCGATTATTGCGTTTACGAGATCACGACCGTCTGATTGTACTATACGGGTTTTAACTTGTAAAGCATTCTCAAGTTCTGAAAGGGTCACGTCATCTAAAAAAACTTCTTCGCCACTACGCAGCATGGTGCAGGATAATAATAGGCTGTCGCCTAAGTTTTTATCCTTTAACTGTTTGATTAAATCCTGTCCTGTGATAAGCCCTGATACTGTGATTTCCTCACCAAAGAATTCATTTGTGATTGCTATTACATCTACGGAAACTTTAGTAAATTTATCAGTAATTAAATCAGCCAATTGCTTCATAAATGGAGCCGCCAGTTTTCCTGTTGCTATAGTGACATGCCTTCTTTTCATGAATAATGGCTTTCTAATATCTTCAAGAGCATCTAAAACCTCTTCATGCAATAGCCTCAGCATACCTACCCCATTTTCAAGTTGGATAAAGCCGTCATATCTGCCTGCCTCTGGCAAAGGATGGTTTGCTAAAATGTACCATTCGTCTGAAGCCTGAACAAAATGAGAGCCCACACGCTCCATGGCAATTTGCTGCCAATGCTCTATCTGATCTATGACTTTTTTCGCTTCCTCACTAGTGTATGTCCTTAGTGGGAACAATCCCTGTCTAAATTTTGTAATCCCTACAGGCACAACAGACATTGAGCTCATCACAGGAGCAAATTCCAACAAATCAGAAATTGTCCTGTCCAATTCTGCTCCATCGTTTAAGCCTGGACAGGCAACAACCTGTGCGTTCATAGGAATTTCAG
This sequence comes from uncultured Pseudobutyrivibrio sp., assembly GCA_946548305.1. Lineage (GTDB taxonomy): Bacteria > Bacillota > Clostridia > Lachnospirales > Lachnospiraceae > Pseudobutyrivibrio. Next base: position 12,024 of record CAMNPQ010000058.1, on the reverse strand, counting down.
CATCATATAGTTTTTTTATTTTATCTAAAATGTCTCCTGCAAACCGGTTATGCAGAAGCTTCACTCTAAGCTCTGGATTAGTGGCATGGACAGATATATTGATAGGACCTAATTTATAGGCAATTATCCTATCCAAATCCTCCATTTTCATATTTGTAAGAGTGACATAATTCCCCTGTAAAAAAGAAAGTCGTGTATCATCATCTTTGAAATACAGGGTATCTCTCATGCCTGGAGGCATTTGGTCGATGAAGCAAAAGGCACATTTGTTTGAACAGGATTTATAGTCGTCCATAAGTCCATTGCAAAAAATAACGCCTAAGTCTTCACCCTCTTCTTTTTCTACAAAAACAGAATCACTTGTTCCATCTTCATGTAAAATCTCTACAGTGATATCTGCATCATCGGAATAATAATGATAATCAAATATATCAACAAGAACTGCATTATTTATTTTAGTAATGATATCCCCAGGCTTTAGATTGGCTCTATGGGCTGGACTGCCCTCCATAACCTGTGCTATTTTATGACTAGAATTTAACATACTGGTATATATTCGAAAGCATTTTTTAAATGCTCTAAATGTCCTTCCTCAATAACAACTACATCAAAACGTACATTAGTATCTCCACTTAAATGGTGGCTATACATATAATAGTCTGCCACCCTGGAAATTTTTCTCATTTTATTATAGTTTACTGCTTCAAATCCACTGCCTTTAGCAGAAGTTTTTCTGTATTTCACTTCAACAAAAACCAGATAGCTTTCATCCTTGGCTATTATGTCTACTTCTCCCATCTTGCAGTAAAAATTGAGCATTATTATCTGCATACCTTTTTCTTTTAAATAATTGGCAGCAAGCTTCTCAAATTCATTTCCTTGTTTTCTATTATTCATTTAGTTACCAAGCTTTGATTTTATCTTTTCCATATCATTTACAAATACCAGAATTTCCGCCACAACCTCGTATAATTCAGGAGGAATTGCATCACCAATATTCAACTTACTTAAAGTTTGGGCTAATTCATTATCCTGGTAAAATGGAACATCTGCTTTTTTGGCTTCCTCTATAATTTGTTCAGCTAAATAACCTTTTCCAGAGGCTATAATTTTTGGAGCAGTGTCTCCAGCCTCATATGATAAAGCAACCGCTGTTTTATTTTTATCTACAGTTTTTTCATCTGCCATAATTATGCCCTCATATCGAAGCTGTATCTGTGTACCAGACCATCTGATTTATTGTCAGTGCCAACAGGCACTTCTCCAAGAAAATCCTCCACAAAGCTTGCTTTTGGATTGCCGCAAGTAACCTGTGATGAAACTGAAAATCCTTTAGCTGCAAGACGCTCTGTCAATAAATCCAGGTTATCTTCAATTAGCTTCATGGATTCTTCGCTTTCAAGATTCCAGTTACAGTTTACATTTGCTTCTTTTAGGCTGATAAATACATCTGTAGAACCTAAATGCTCCATATCAAAATGAAGAAATGCTGTTATTTCTTCCCCTGCCTCATATGAGCTTCTCTTGTTTTGCTTTACATAAAGCATACTATCTGTGTTTTGATTGTACATTTTTAGCGGAATCTGGACAAAGTTGTACATCTCATTCGCAGAATTCATAAAGTTAATATTCTGCCTAATTTCATTTGTCTGATTTTTTATGGTTTCTGCCGCCTTATTGTTAAAGCTTGCAATCAGTTTTTCTAAGCTCTCAGTTTGTTTTAAAACCTTTTCATACAGCTTTGATATTTCTCCTGGCTTGGTCACATCCTTTGGATCAAGGGCGAAGCTATTAGCTATAACATTTTTTAGAAGCCCCCTATATAAAGGCTCCTTTATAATAGAATTTAACATATCCTTTGACATCTCAGGATGTTCATTAAGATAATTGCTAAGCTCTTTAAATAACTGATTAATGTCTGCGTCAGCCCGAAGTGTGCCGTTTTCAGTAAATAAAGCAGGATTATCTTTAGGAAAATCAGACAGATTATTTAAAATATTATTGAATGAGTTAATTTGCTTTTCATTCGCTATCTGAGACAGTTGATTATTCCCTAATTCAAATTCTCTCACTGGGGCGTTTTCAGCATTTTCTGCTGTTTTTCCGGCGTCTGCATTTATTTGCGAATCTTTAACAGCCTGATTATTGTTAAGTAGCTCTACATCTTCTGGTAAAGGATTATTAATTGTAGTAGCTTCTTTTGTAGCGGCAGTCTCATTGGTCTGTCCTTCGGTAAGAGCTAAATCAGCAATTACATTAACATCCCCTGGCTTTACAGCTACATTTGCCTCACCTAGGTTTTGCGAATTATTTTGAACTACAACACCTTCTTTTGAGTTATCAGCTATTATTCCCTCTTCATTCACAGTTTCAGCTACAGGTATTTCCCCTGCTGATGCAGCAGCTTCCTTGGCTGTTATAAATATATCCTTAATGGCATTATTGATATTGATAACATCAGCAGAAGAAAGCTCCTCTGAGGTCATCAATTCTGGCAGCATTTCTGAAATAGTTTCAAAATTATCAGATAGAACAGCCTTATCACTCGCATAGTTTTGGAACATATTTACATTGTCAGAGGAAAGTTCCATTCCATGTTTTTGCATGGTAACAAGTGTCTGGATATCCACCTCAGGGTTATTTATCATAGCCCTATTCATGGCGGCTAAATTTTCTGGACTAACAGACATAGAGTTTTGCATCATTGAATTTACCATATTAATGGTACGTTCATTTACAGCCAGATTTGCCATATCAAGAGCCTTTAAGAGTGTGGGATTGGCTTCCAGAGAATTTAATGAAACAGGACGAATTTGCACAAGACTACCATCATTGCTTTTTACTTCAAAAAAAACGGATTGACCTGGTGTCAGAGAAACACCAGCGTCCAAACGCGCAGTCATAGTTTGACCATTGGCAAGACCTATAGTTACTTTACCATTTTCAATGGAATTAACTGAGCCTTCAAAGACTTCACCTTCTTTTAGTGAATCAGTTACAGAGCCAGTCAGGGACTGGCTCTGGCTCATTTTGCCTCTATCTGTAACGTTATTTATGAAATTTGAATTGTAATGATTCAATCCAGTATTAATATTCATAAAACACCTAATCTATAAAAAATTTCCAATGAAAGACCTTCTGTGTATAGGACATGGACCAAATTCCTTTAGTGCCTGAATATGTTCAGCACTGCCATAGCCCTTGTTTGAAGCAAAATGATACTCAGGATATACACTATCATACTCCATCATCATTCTGTCTCTGGTGACCTTTGCTATAATACTAGCTGCACCTATACTTATAGATTTTGCATCACCTTTAATAATAGGCACCTGCTTGATACTAACCCCTGGAATTGTCACTGCATCATTCAGCAAAATATCAGGCTCTACGCTAGCCTCAGCTATAGCCTGTCTCATGGCTTCATAGGTAGCCTGTAATATGTTGATTTCATCAATTCTAGCCTCTGAAACTACCCCGATGGAAACAGACACAGCTTCCTTCATGATAACTTCATAAAGCTCTTCTCTTTTTGATGCCGAAAGCTTTTTTGAATCATTAATGTATAAAATACTGCAATCCTTAGGTAGTATTACACATGCTGTAACAACAGGCCCAGCTAATGGACCTCGTCCAACTTCATCAATACCGCCTATATACTCGTACTCGTTCCAGTATTTATTCTCGTACTCCTTTAGCTTTTCAATACGAGCTTTCTCCAAGCGCAGCTTTTCCATTCTTTTTTGCGCTACGCCTATTATTTTAGAGACACCGGGTCTACCGTCATTGATATACTCTTCAATAAAATCGGGTAAATCAACTAAATCCGTTTCTTTATATTCCTGCTGAATATCTGAAATCTTTTTTTCCTTCATAGTTATTCTATATTGTCCACAAATCCAAACTTGCTAAAAGGATATACTCTCAGCCAAGCCTTGCCTACTATGTCATCACCATCAATATTACCAACAGATTCAAATCTAGAATCAGTACTGTTATTACGGTTGTCACCTAGGACAAAATATTCATCTGGTCCAAGCAATATTTCGTTACTGGCCAGCCCTGAATTTAATATTACTTCTGTACCATAGTTTTCATCTAGAGGTTCACCATTTATATAAATAGTGCCTGCACTGTCAATGCGCACTACCTCTCCCGGAAGGCCTATAATACGTTTGATATAATAAGTGTCTTCTTCGTATTGATAAGGGAAAACCACTACATCAAATCTCTCAGGATCATGAATCCTATAGCTTATTTTATCAACAATAAGATTATCCTTATCTGAAAGGGTATCCTCCATGGATGAACCGCTAACCACAGTTCGTTGACCAATATAATGAGTGATAATGAAAACTATAAAGAAACAAACTAACACATTAATGATTACACTGATAACTTCCTTAACCAGTGAATCCTTTGAGCTATCATCATCCTTTTGTGAGTCTTTATCTTCCTTTTCGTTTCCAAAATCGGATAAATCCTCCACATCCCTCATATTATGTCTGGCACGTTCAATGTCTTTTTTTATTTGTTCTTCTTCGTTAAAGTCTATTACTTTCATGTCCTACGGCCTTTCAAGTGATATATTACCAAGATTTCCGCTTCTAAATTCATCTATTAGTACTGAGCAGGCTTTATCAAAATCCAACTCTGAACCTTTTTTTACAAAATTACGTTTCCTGGCTATCTCAGATATTATTTCATGATTAATTAGGTTTTCATCTGCACCATATCTTTCAAAGATAACCTTTGGATATTTTTCTTTCAAAAAATCCACAAGCTCCATGGATAGTTCCCTGGATTCAATAATTGCATCGTTTATAGAGCCAATAAAAGCTAAATGAAGCCCCACTGTTTTATCTTCAAATTTAGGCCACAATATTCCAGGCGTATCCAAAAGCTCAACTGATTTGTTAAGCTTTATCCATTGCTTTCCCTTTGTAACACCAGGCTTATTTCCTGTCTTTGCTACCGCCCGACCTGCAAAGGAATTAATAAATGTGGATTTTCCCACATTAGGTATTCCCACAACCATCGCTCTCACAGGACGATTTTTAATACCTCGTTTTCTGTCCTTTTCAAATTTTGCCGCACATACCTCATCCAGTGTAGCTTGAACCTCTTTCATGTTTTTTCTATCTCTAGAGTCTAATTCAACACAATAGAAGCCTTGTTCCTTAAAATAATCAACCCACAATTTATTTGCAGCTTTATCTGCCAAATCCGACTTATTAAGTAAAATAAGCCTTAGCTTTCCATTTGCCAAAGTATTAATATCAGGATTTCTGCTTGAAACAGGACATCTGGCATCAATTACTTCTATAACTAAATCTATAAGCTTTATGTCCTCCTGCATTTGACGTTTTGCCTTCGTCATATGACCAGGATACCATTGAAATTCCATATTCACCTCTATTTCTAAAATGGGTATTTAACCCATACTTTACCTAAAATATCCTCACTTGCTACGAAGCCAACACTTTCGTACCTGGAATCCTCTGATGAATTGCGATTGTCACCAAGCACAAAATACTGGTCTTCCAAAAGTGTAATCTCAGAAGCTGCAATACCAGGATTTTCTATGCGTTCAACATCAATTTTTTCCTTGTACAGCTCGCCATTTAAATATATGCGCCCATTACTGATATAGATGGTGTCGCCAGGGACTCCTATAACTCTTTTAACACTGTAACTGGCATTAACATTTGATTTAGGTTTAAACGCGATAATATCTCCTGTGCTTGGAGATGAAAATTTATACGCAATTGTATTTACAAGTAATATATCGGATGCTTGATAGGTTGGCTCCATAGATGTGTTTGAACATTCCACCTGTTTGCCAAATGCCATGACACAACCATACGCCAAACTTATCGCAACAGCCAGTTCCAGCACAAATACCAATATATATCGAATTTTGTCAAGATTGATTTTTTTACGACGTCTATTAAAATTTAGACTGCTGTTTCTTTTGTGAAATATACTTCTAAAATTACGAACTATTGCTTTAAACATCCATACTTTCCCTTTTAATTCTTTATAATAAATATAACTCACTTGAAGGTAAAAATAAAGAACAGTCGCAACTTTTGCGACTGTTCGAACTTTTCGAGACTAAATTCTCTCTTTAACCTTTGCCTTCTTACCTGTGAGTTCTCTGAGGTAGAATAGTTTAGCTCTACGAACTTTACCTTTTCTAACTACTTCAATCTTCTCAACATTTGGGCTGTGAAGTGGCCAAGTCTTTTCTACACCAACACCGTTTGATGACTTACGAACTGTAAATGTCTCACGGTTGCTGCCGCCCTGTCTCTTGATGACCGTACCCTCAAATACCTGTGTACGTGTACGGTTACCCTCAACGATACGGCCATAAACCTTTACTGTGTCTCCAACAGCAAACTCAGGAAGTTCGCTCTTAAGCTCAGCTGCTTCGATGTTTTTAATAATCTCGTTTGCGTTCATTTTAATTCCTCCTAAACTCGCGACGTTCTTGATATTCCCTATTGAATAACAGCGGACCATCTCTTCTTTTAGCAACTCATTAATAATATCATGTATAAACTCTATTTTCAACAGTCATTTTCAAGAAATTTTGCATATAAATCAGGTCTTCTGCTTTTTGTTCTCTCTATGGATTGTTCCCGTCTCCAGGCATCTACCTTTGCATGATTTCCTGACAGTAAAATAGCTGGTACCGATTTTCCATTCCAGGTTTCAGGTCTGGAATATTGAGGATATTCCAATAAATTGTTCTCTAATGATTCATCTTTCCCTGACTGGGCGTTAGTCAGAACTCCCGGCACCATACGGGAAATCGCATCTATCATTACAAGTGCAGGAAGCTCTCCCCCTGTCAAAACATAGTCTCCAATGGAAAAATATTCATCTACAATTTCTTCTAGAACTCTTTCATCAATACCTTCGTAATGTCCACACAAAAGGCAAATATCCTCTTCAAGTGCTAAAGTTTTTGCGGCTGGTTGGGTAAATAACTGTCCCTGTGGAGTCAAATATATGCATTTTACATGATGTCCGCTTTTTTCACAAACAGCTTGGTAAGCATCATAAACAGGCTGAGCCTGCATCACCATTCCTGCGCCGCCACCATAGGGATAATCATCCACTTTATTGTGCTTGTCCTGTGTGTAATCTCTAATATTAATAGCTTCAAAGGAAATACAGCCTGCATTTTTAGCTCTTCCTAATATACTTGTATTTAACACCTGCTCAATCATTTCAGGAAAAAGTGTCAATATGTAAAATTTCATAATCACTCTCCTAACAAGCCATCAAGTAAATGTATAACCATTTTATTTTCATTAATATCCACAGCTTTAATGCAGTCTTTTATTGCGGGAATTAAAACAGATTTACCTGAAGTCATCTTGATTTCATACACATCATTTGCACCTGTTTGCAACACATCTGTGATTTCTCCAAATTCTGTGTTTTCATCAGTATCAAGAAAAACTTTCACACCAATTAAATCTGCAATAAAGTATTCATCTTCCTTAAGCTCAACTCTGTTTTCCTTGGTGACATAAAGGCCGTGTCCCTTGTATTTTTCTATATCATTTATATTATCAATCCCTTTGAACTTTAGGATCACAAGATTCTTTTGGGTTCTAGCATTTTCTACCTCAAGATTAATAAAACCTTCTTTGCCTCCATCTAGCAGTAGGTTTTTCATGTTTTTAAATCTCAAGACATCATCAGTCATAGGGAAAACCTTTACCTCCCCTTTGATACCATGAGTCTGTGTAATTGCCCCTACTTGATATAAATCTTCCAAAGAAACCTCCTATAAACTAAAAGAGTCTGAATTACTCAGACTCTTTTATTAATTAATCTACATCGATAATGTCAACTATGACTTTCTTGTCAATCTTTGAGGCTGCAGCTTTAACAACAGCACGGATTGCTTTTGCAATACGCCCCTGTTTACCTATAACTTTACCCATATCTGAAGGAGCAACACGAAGCTCAACAACAATTGATTTAGCATCCTCCTTTTCAGAAACAACAACCTCATCAGGATTGTCTACAAGTGACTTAGCAATTACTTCAACTAATTCTTTCATCACTATTATCCTTTTCCTTTCGAGTTATCCTACTGAACGCCTGCCTGCTTAAAAAGTCTTGCAACTGTTTCTGTTGGTTTTGCACCGTTAGAAATCCACTTCTTTGCTGCCTCAGCGTCAACTGTTACTGCAGCTGGCTCCTGATTTGGATCATATGTACCGATTTCGTCGATATTTCTTCCATCACGAGGTGCCCTTGCATCTGCTACAACGATTCTGTAGATTGGTCTCTTCTTCTGACCCATTCTCTTTAATCTAATCTTTACTGCCATTTTTTAATTCCTCCTAAAAATAAAACTAAATGGTTCTCGGGTTAAAATGGAAAACGCATACCACGTCTGCCTTTTTTACCCATCATATTTGGCATCTGCTTCATCATTTTCTTCGATTGCTCGAACTGTTTAATAAAGCGGTTTACCTCTGCTATATCTAAACCAGCTCCAGCAGCAATTCTGTGCTTTCTGCTAGGATTTAGTAATTTGGGATTCTCACGTTCTGCTGGTGTCATGGAACGAATAATCGCCTCAATATGAGCAAGCTTTTTATCATCAACAGCCCCTTCAATCTGAGCCATCTGGCTAGAATTAATACCAGGCATCATACCAAGTATTGATGTGAGTCCACCAAGCTTTTTCATCTGTTCCATGGATGTGAGATAATCATTAAAATCAAAGGAAGCTTTCTTTACTTTCTTTGACAATTCAATGGCTGCATCCTTGTCAATTTCAGCTTCTGCCTTTTCAATGAGAGAAAGAACATCACCCATTCCAAGGATTCTACTTGCCATTCTGTCTGGATGAAACTGTTCTAAGTCTGAAAGCTTTTCACCCATACCAGCATATAGAATAGGTTTGCCAGTGACTGCTTTTATAGAAAGTGCAGCACCACCTCTTGTGTCACCGTCAAGCTTAGTAACAATAACACCATCAATACCTATCTTTTCATCAAAGGTACTGGATACATTAACAGCATCCTGACCTGTCATGGCATCAACAACCAAAATTGTATTGAGGATATTAACATTGCTTTTTATTGATGCAAGTTCATCCATCATATCCTCATCAATATGAAGACGACCAGCCGTATCAAATATAACTACGTCAAAGCCGTTCTTTTTTGCATAATCCATAGCCTCTTTGGCTATTTTCACAGGTTTTACTTTATCTCCTAAAGAAAAAACCTCAACCTCCTGCTTCTTACCATTGATTTGCAGCTGTTCAATAGCAGCAGGACGATATATATCACAGGCTACCAAAAGTGGCTTTTTGCCACGCTGCTTAACCTTGCCAGCAAGCTTCGCTGTGGTGGTGGTTTTACCAGCACCCTGAAGACCAACCATCATGATTGTAGTGCATTCGCCACCTTTTCCATAGGTAATATCTGTCACTTCAGAACCCATGAGGTTGACAAGCTCTTCATTTACAATCTTAATCACCATTTGACCAGGATTAAGACCGTTCATTACATCCGAACCAATAGCTCGGTCTGTAACTGTAGCTATGAATTGTTTAACAACTTTAAAATTAACATCAGCTTCAAGAAGTGCCATCTTCACTTCCTTTAGAGCTTCTTTTACATCAGCCTCAGTAAGCCTACCTTTACTTCTAAGGTTTTTAAAAACTCCCTGAAGCTTCTCAGAAAGAGAATCAAAAGCCATATATTATAATTCCTCTAAAATCATCTGAGATATACGGGATATCTCTGAAAGTGTTTCTATATCTGCATTTTTGGATGTTAATTCCTTTATTTGAATAACATCCTCTCTAATATTCATAAATTTATCGACCAAATGAAGCCTGTTTTCGTAATCAGACAAAAGCTTGTCACACCTTTTTAAAATATCGTGAACCCCTTGTCTGGAGATAGATAGAGCATCTGCTATTTCAGATAAAGACAAATCCTCGTTAATACTCATTTCATAAACTGTCCTCTGATGTTCAGTGAGCAGTTCACCATAAAAATCGTATAAATAACCTGATTTAACCTTATCTTCCATTTCACTCCTCTTAGCAACCTTAAATAATATACTATAATGAAAAAGAGGTGTCAAGCATTTTTACTTTACACCTCTAATATCTTTTATAATGATGTTCTGACTATTCTTGGCTTGTATCCGCCTTCGTCTAAAGCTTTTATAATCTGCTCCTTATGGTCTGTTCCGAAAGCTTCTAATGTAATACGAAGCTCTACTGCAGCTGAACGATTGGTTGTAACAAATTGGTTATGCTCCAGCTTTATAACATTCCCCTGCTGATCAGCTATAACCTGAGAAACCTTAGCTAACATACCTGGCTTATCTGGTAACAACACTGATACTGTAAAAATTCTATCTCTAAAAATAAGACCCTGTTGTACCACTGAGGACATGGTAATCACATCCATATTACCTCCTGAAAGAACAGATACAACTCTCTTATCCTTAAAGCTCAAATGATTTAGAGCTGCCACAGTGAGAAGACCCGAATTTTCCACAATCATTTTATGATTTTCTACCATATCAAGAAAGGCTACTATAAGCTCATCATCATTAACTGTGATGATTTCATCAATATTTTCCTGCAAATATGGGAAAATGTTGCTTCCTGGAGTTTTGACAGCTGTACCATCAGCTATTGTATTCACGTTAGGAAGTGTTGTAACAGCACCTTTTTCAAAGGATGCTTTTAGAGATGCTGCTCCACTAGGCTCTACACCAATCACCTTTATCTTAGGATTTAGAAGCTTTGCTAAAGTAGAAACACCTGTAGCTAATCCACCGCCTCCAATTGGGACTAAAATATATTCTACCAAAGGAAGCTCTTTGAATATTTCCATTGCAATAGTTCCTTGACCTGTTGCAACAGCCAAATCATCAAATGGATGTATAAAAGTGTATCCATTTTCATCAGCAAGCTTGTATGCATATTCACATGCTTCATCATATACATCACCATAAAGCACCACATCTGCTCCATAGCTCTTTGTGCGATTGACCTTTATAAGTGGAGTGGTTGTAGGCATTACAATAGTTGCTTTTACTCCATATTTGCTGGCAGCATAGGCAACTCCCTGTGCATGATTACCTGCAGAGGCTGTAATCAATCCCTTTGCACGTTCTTCATCTGATAAAGTACTGATTTTGTAATATGCGCCCCTCAGCTTGTAAGCACCTGTCAGCTGCATATTTTCTGGCTTTAGATATACCATATTATGGCATTTTTCACTAAAGTAATCGCTGTAAACCAGCTTTGTTTCATGTGTCACCTCAGTGACGATTTTTGAAGCCTCTTCAAATTTGTCTAGTGTAAGCATAATTAGTCTCCCTCTTTCTTAAGCTTAGCTTTCAGCGTAGAATAAAGCATCAACAAATTCATCTGCGTTGAATTTTTCTAAGTCATCAATAGTTTCACCAACACCTATATATTTTACTGGCAATTTTAACTCAGATTGTATTGCAATTGCAATACCCCCTTTGGCTGTTCCATCTAATTTTGTTAAAACAATGCCAGAAATATCCGTTACATCAGAAAATTCTTTTGCCTGAACTAAAGCGTTTTGCCCGGTTGTGCCATCTAAAATTATGAGAGTTTCCCTGTATGCCTCTGGAAATTCCTTTGAAATAGTATTATTTATTTTTGAAAGCTCATTCATGAGGTTTTTCTTGTTGTGAAGACGACCTGCTGTGTCTACCAAAAGAACATCTATGCCTCTGGCCTTAGCCGCATGCACAGCATCATAAACTACAGCAGCTGGGTCTGAGCCCTCTGGACCTCCAACAAATTCCACATTAGCCCTGTTTGCCCATTCCTTAAGCTGATCTGAAGCTGCAGCTCTAAAGGTGTCAGCCCCGGCAACCATCACTTTTTTACCTCTTGCCTTAAGCTTACCTGCAAGCTTTCCGATTGTGGTGGTCTTTCCTACACCATTTACACCAATTATAAGAACAACACTGGTTTTG
>CAMNPQ010000057.1 GCA_946548305.1 uncultured Pseudobutyrivibrio sp. | reverse complement strand
ATCCAAATATTGCAGACCCTAACCCAAGCTATCACGGTGTTTCATTTGCTGAAGCTACAGGCCCTGCAGCATTTGTAACTTTTATTAGAGCAATTCTACTTAGAGACACAGGGGCAACAATCTCTCCATTTAATGCATTCCTCCTTTTGCAGGGAATTGAGACCTTGCCTCTGCGTCTCGACAGACATGCTGAGAATACTAAGAAGGTAGTAGAGTTCCTTAATAATCATCCAAAGGTAGCTCATGTAAATCATCCATCATTAGAGGATCATCCAGATCATGAGCTTTACAAGAAGTACTTCCCTAAGGATGGCGGCAGTATATTTACATTTGAGATTAAGGGAGGCAAAGAAGAGGCTTACAAATTCATCGATAGCCTTGAAATCTTCTCAATCCTTGCAAATGTAGCTGATGTAAAGAGCCTTGTAATTCACCCCGCGACAACCACACATTCACAGCTTACAGAAGAAGAGCTTTTAGATCAGGGCATTACACAAAGCACAATACGCCTATCAATAGGAACAGAACACATCGACGATATCATCGAAGACCTTGAAAAAGGCTTCGCAGCAATCGACGATGAAAAGATTGATGGAATTTTTAATGCAGAAAAAAACGCAAATGCGGTATAATTAGTTTTAATGAGATTTAAATGAGCCTGTAGCTAACAAGCTATTATATTTCTTAAGGGAGACGTGCTGTCGACCGTAGAAATATAATGCTTGTGAGCGTAACAGGCGGAGTAAAATACTAGAAAAAACAGGAGGATATTGACATGTCAAAGATATATAAAAGTGCAAGTGAATTAATAGGAAAGACTCCTCTTTTAGAGGTAACAAATATTGAAAAGGAGCTAGGTCTTCAGGCAAGAGTATTGATTAAGCTTGAATATTTAAATCCAGCAGGCTCAGTGAAGGACAGAGCTGCTAAATACATGATTGAGGATGCTGAGGAAAGAGGCTTGATTAAACCGGGTGCCACACTTATTGAACCTACCAGTGGAAATACAGGTATAGGTATCGCTGCTATTGCAGCAGCTAAGGGCTATAAGGCAATCCTTACCATGCCAGAGACTATGTCAGTTGAGCGTAGAAATATTTTAAAGGCTTATGGTGCTGAGATTGTTCTTACAGAGGGCTCAAAGGGTATGCAGGGAGCAGTTGATAAGGCTAATGAGCTTGCTGCTCAAATCGAGGGAAGCTTCATTCCAGGGCAGTTTGATAACAAGGCAAATGCAAGAGCTCACTTTGAAACAACCGGTCCAGAAATCTGGGAGGATACAGATGGCGAAGTGGATGTATTTATAGCAGGTGTTGGTACAGGTGGAACAGTTACAGGTGTTGGCGAGTACCTTAAATCAAAGAAAGCAGATGTTAAAATCGTAGCACTTGAGCCAAAGGATTCACCACTTCTTTCAAGTGGTCAGGCAGGCCCTCACAAAATTCAAGGAATTGGAGCAAATTTTGTTCCATCACTTCTTAATAGAGATGTTTATGATGAGATTTTCCTGGCAGAAGGCGAGGATGCTTTCGAAACAGCCAAGCTTTTAGCTAAAAAAGAAGGTATTTCAGTGGGCATTTCATCAGGAGCAGCACTTTTTGGAGCAATTGAGCTGGCAAAACGCCCAGAAAATAAAGGAAAGACAATCGTAGCACTTCTTCCTGATTCGGGAGATAGATATTATTCAACTCCATTATTTACAGAATAGTAAAAAGCCCTGTCACAGGTTTGTGGCAGGGCTTTTATTAACAAAAAAAACTTCCAGTAAAAACTGGAAGTAATAAAGCAGTTCCTAGCGGAATCGAACCGCTGTTTTCGCCGTGAGAGGGCGACGTCTTAACCGCTTGACCAAGGAACCATATGTAGTGTCTGTTGCATCAGCAACGAAAATAATCATACTAGATAATCTAAATAAAGTCAACAATTTTCTTGTGGAAATTTTTTCGAAAAATATCACAATAATCGTAGGATTACATTGAAGTTTTTGTGCAAAAATATTAAACTGTATATATTAATAACTTAACGAGACTGAAGGGGGTAGTATTATGGCTCAAACTAATATGCTTGCAATGATACTAGCTGGCGGCCGTGGTAGTCGATTACATGAATTGACTAATAAAGTGGCAAAGCCAGCGGTAGCATATGGCGGTAAATACCGTATCATTGATTTCCCACTTAGTAACTGTGCAAACAGTGGCATCGACATTGTGGGAGTTCTAACACAATATGAATCTGTCTTATTAAATAGCTATGTTGCAGCAGGCGGCAGATGGGGACTTGATACAAAAGACAGCGGTGTATTTGTCCTCACACCTAGAGAAAAGGCAGACTCTGGATTGGATGTGTACAGAGGTACTGCGGATGCCATTTCTCAGAATATTGATTTCGTAGATGCTTATGACCCGGAGTATTTGCTGATTCTTTCTGGAGATCATATTTATAAAATGAATTATGACAAGATGCTGGATTTCCACAAGGCAAATGGAGCAGATGCTACAATAGCAGTTCGAAGCGTGCCAATGAAAGAGGCTAGCCGTTTTGGTATTATGAACACAGACGATGAACGACGTATCGTAGAGTTTGAAGAGAAGCCGGCAAAGCCAAAGAGCAATCTGGCATCCATGGGTATTTATATCTTTAATTGGAAGACAATGAGAAAGCTTCTTGTTGAGGACATGAAAAATGCTGAGTCTAGTCATGATTTTGGAAATGATATTATTCCAAAGATGATAGATAGCGGAAAGAAGCTTTATGCTTATGAGTTTTCAGGCTACTGGAAGGATGTTGGAACAATCGATTCCCTTTGGGAAGCAAATATGGATCTTCTTGATAGCAATAATGCTCTTAATCTGGATGATACTACCTGGAAAATATACACAGAAGATACTGGTGTGATTCCACAATATATTGCAGAAAGTGCAAAGATTGATTGCGCATATATCAATCAGGGTGCCCATATTGGTGGAGAAGTGTCCAGATCAGTTATCTTTACAAATGTAAAGATTGCTCCTGGGGCAAAGGTAATTGATTCAGTTTTGATGCCAGGAGTAATTGTCGAGGAAGGCGCAACTGTTACCCGTGCTCTTGTAGCTGGAAACACAAGAATTGGAAAAAATGCTGTAGTAGGAAATAAAAAGAGCGAGGACATCCTTCTCGTTGCTAAAAATGTAAAGGGGGAGGATTAATATGGCTAACAATAAAGCATTTGGTGTGATTAACTCCGCTGCAAATTATATAAGGGTTGAAGGACTTCATGATTACAGACCAATAGGAGCATTTTCATTCCTTGGAAGATTTCGTGTAATAGATTTTCCTATTTCAAATATGAGCAACAGTGGCTTTGACAGAATTCACGTTTATCTGAATTCCAGACCTCGTTCAATAGTTGAACATATTGGTGATGGACGTCATTACAATATCAACTCAAAGCGTGGTAATTTACAGCTTTTGTTTACACAGAACAATGGTGCAAGCTCTATTTACAATACCGATATTAATGCATATCTGGAAAATTTAGAGCAGATTGAGAGAATGCCACAGGATTATGTGGTGGTTGCACCTAGCTACATGGTTTATAAGCAGGATTATCAAAAGCTTTTGGATGAGCATATATCATCTGGTACAGATATCACCTTACTTTATCATAAGGTTGACCAGGCAAAGGAATACTTCAGAGCCTGCAATGTTGTAAATCTTAATAAACAAAAGGGCGTAGAATCAATCGAAAGAAACATGGGCACAGCTAAGGATAAAAATATTAGCATGGATACCTATGTTATGAGCAAAGAGCTGTTCATTGAGCTGATTAAGAAAGCAAAGAAAGAATCCTCTGGATATTCTCTTGCAAATATGATTGCACTTGCTTGTAATACTCTTGATGTAAGAGGCTATCAGCACAAAGGCTTCTTTGCAGCAATTACAAGCTTGGATGACTACTATAGAGCTAATATGGAGCTTCTTGATTATGCTACATCAATGGATTTCTTTAAGCCTGACTGGCAGTTCTACACCAAAACAACTGATGCTTGTCCAACACAGTATTTCCATGGAGCATCAGTTAAACACTCAATGGTATGTAATGCAGGTCTAATCGAAGGAACAGTTGAGAACTCTATCATTGGACGTAATGTTCACATAGGAAAGGGAGCAGTAGTTAAAAATTCTATTATCCTATCTTATACTAATATAGGTGATGGTGTTCAAATAGAAAATGCGGTAATTGATAAATGGGCTACAGTGAAGAAAGTAAAGAGGGTAGCATCTGATTCAGTTACACCAGCTTATGTAAAGCGAAACGATATTCTTTAAAAAAAAATAAACCTCTGGCAAATGCCAGAGGTTATATTTTTGTCTATTCTGATAATTGAAATTCTTTGATGATTCCTTTTAACTGATCTGATAATTCAAGTGACTCAAGAGCGATTTCATTAGCATCGCTGGCAAGCTGTACGATATCGGTTTCTTTAGCTGCCATATCGGTAATACCAGCAGCTGAATCTCCCATGGCACTATTGATATCTCCAATAGAGTTTTCAATCAATTCGATTGATTCTGTGAGCTCTGATACGTTATTTGAAATGTCCTTCATTGACTCTTCAAAATACTTGGCATCATCATGATATTGATTAAAGCCTTCCTCAAATGTCAAATAATCTTTTAAAACTATGTTGTTCATTAAATCAAGCATTTCTGAGATACAATCTGACATGTTGGTAACAGCTGTGTTTACCTCACCTATGATAGAAGAAATATCTCCAACAGCTTCACCTGTCTGGTTAGCAAGTGTTCCGATTTCTTCAGCAACAACTGCAAAGCCTTTTCCCATTTCTCCAGCTCGAGCAGCTTCGATAGAAGCGTTAAGTGCAAGGAGATTTGTCTGTGATGCGATAGAATTAATGGTTTCTGTTAATTCATTGATACGATTAACAGCCTTTGATTCCTCTACAGCCACATCTGCACGGGCTGATATTTCTTTGATAGCTTCCTGGGTCTTGTCTCCAGAATTCTTTGCCTGTATAGCAATTTCCTGAGCCTTGCTCTGAATCTTGCTGGCTGTTTCCATACCATCTGATGCATTGTGATTTACGTTTCTGGCTTTTTCAGTAACGTTGTTCATGCTGTTTGTAATAGAATCTGTGGTAGCTGTAGTCTCTTCCATGAAAGCTGCAAGCTCTTCACTGGTAGCTGAGTTAGAAGAGGTGTTATCTGAAACATGAGCCATAGTATCCTTCAGGTGTGAAGCTTTTCCATTTAAATCATCAGAGGAATTATCCAGTCTTCCTAGAATGTCAATCAAGTTGTGCCTCATTACTCTGACAGACCTGCCAATTACACCAAATTCGTCACGCCTCTGATACAGCTTTAAGGTTGCTGGTCTGTGGTCACGCTGCAGATTAAAGTCTGCTACTCGTTGAACCATTTCCTCAATTACTGCAACAGGCTTTACAACAAAGCCTACTACAAGGTATGCAAGTAAGGCTATAATTATAAGAACTACCAGATAAATGCCAGCTGAGGTTTTTACGAAGCTTGCTGTAATTTCAGATGTTACTTCGTCCTGGTTCATAACTGCTGCCATGATTCTCTTGTCGGCTGTTATGTAATAAGCTGCAAATTTATCTACACCATCTATTGTGTATTGAGAATATCCACTGGTGACATTTTCTCCACGCTGCAAGCGAGCTGAAATATCTTTTACAGCAGTACTAAGTGTTTCCTTACCTACTCTGGATGAATCAGTGCCATGAAACAAAACTGTACCAGTTTCATCTGTGAGAAGAAGATAGCTTGATTCAATTCCACCAATTTTTACCCCTTTGAAAATGCTGCTGTAGTCAGCCTCAGGGGATTCATCCAAAAGCTTTCCATAGGCTGTAGCCTGTTCTTCCATAACTTCAAGCATGGTCTGCTCCTGGTCGGCAACAAAAATCTCAAGAGCAATAATCTCACCTGCCACAGCGATAATAATCATGCTGATTAATACCAGTAATGCAACTGTAGATTTAATTGACTTAAAACCAGTCATTTTACTAGTATCCACAACGCGTTTTTCATCTTTTCCCATTTCTTTAGCTCCTCTCGTCAGAAAAAATCGTTATTTTTACTAACTAAAATTTTACGTCAAAAAGAATAAATTTCAACACAATACACAGTTTTTTTAAAAATTCTTCTTAATTTCTAAATCATATTAACAAATTATTAGAAAATAGCGTTGGCTTTTGGCGGTTAGTGAAGACTTACTCGCCTTTTTATTAAATATGTGATAGAATCTGTGGTGTTCGTAACTAAAGTTTTTTAGGAGGATGAAATATGTTACCAGAGCAGACAATAGAATTTAGATATGATACACAGCTTCTTATAGAAGGAGAAAACCTTGACGAAGATGAAATCAATGATTATATCACTGAGCATTTTGTTGGGGACAGCCTTCTTGCTGTAGGTGATGAAGAGTTAATCAAAATTCACTATCATACAAATGAGCCATGGAAGGTGTTGGAGTATTGCAGAACACTTGGCGAAATCTACGACATTGTTGTAGAGGATATGGATAGACAGGCAAGAGGCCTGCAAGGCTAGTTTCCTGCAAAAGACAGGAGAAAGCCACATTTTGGGAGGAGTTTGATGAGTAATAGTTTTGTTTTAAAAGGATGCATAGCTTTTTCTGATAGCAGTAAAAGTATTGTTACCTTTAATAAGGGGTATGTAGTAAGTGTGGATGGTGTGTGTCAGGGAGCATTCCCTGATTTGCCAGAAAGATACAATAATTTGCCTTTGGTTGATTATGGGAACAAGCTTATCATTCCAGGCATGACAGATTTACATGTGCATGCTCCCCAGTATACGTTCAGAGGAATCGGGATGGATAAGGAGCTGTTAGATTGGCTCAATATTTACACCTTCCCAGAGGAAGCCAAATATAGTGATATGGACTATGCCACAAAGGCATACACTTATTTTTCTGAAGACCTGCGAAGATGTTTTACAACCAGAGCAGTTGTATTTGCCACGATTCACAATGATGCAACCATTGAGCTGATGAATCAGCTGGAAAAGACTGGTGTAATCACCTATGTGGGCAAGGTAAATATGGATAGAAATGGTGGAAAAAACTTAGAGGAGGAAAATGCCCAGACTTCTCTTCAAGCCACCATTCAATGGCTGGATGAAATAGAAGGAAAATACAAAAATACAAAGCCTATTATTACACCAAGATTTATTCCATCATGTTCAGATGAATTAATGAAGGGACTAGGGGCTCTTTCAAAAGAGAGAGGGCTTAGAATACAATCCCATCTATCAGAGAATAAGTCTGAAATAGCCTGGGTACAGGAGCTTGTGCCACAGTCATCATGCTATGCAAATGCTTACGAGATGTTTGATGCCATGGGCTCAAAGGAATATCCTACCATAATGGCACACTGTGTATATTCAGACCGTCTTGAAATGCAGATACTTAAAAAGCACGGTGTTTTTATAGCCCATTGTGCAGACTCAAATATGAACCTTACCTCTGGAATAGCACCTGTCAGGAGATTCCTGGATTTAGGTATAAATGTGGGATTAGGTACAGATGTGTCTGCTGGCTCTTCTTTAAATATGGTAAAGACTATGCTCATCACACTTCAGGCATCTAAAATGTACTATAGACTTGTGGACACAGATGTGAAGCCACTCACCTTTGAAGAAGTGTTTTATCTTGCCACAGAAGGTGGTGGAAAATATTTTGGAAAAGTAGGCTCATTTAAGGCTGGATATGATTTTGATGCTGTTGTAATTGATGATAGTAAAATGTTCTCCATGAGGGATATGTCCGTGAGAGAGCGAATTGAGCGTATGTGTTATAACGATGCAGATGCCATAATAAAAGACAAATATGTACAAGGAAATCGAATATTCACCAAAATAGAGTAGCCATTGGGCTACTCTATTTTTACATAACTTTATTGATATGATAAGGCTTAAAAAGTCAATAGGAAACTTTTATACATATCGTACAATTTGTATCTTATATTTTTTGTTAAAAAGCCTAAAATAAAGGTTATTCTAAAGAAAGGAATAGACTAAAAAGAATAGGAGGTGTTTATGTGGGTTCGTCATTAGCAGAGGAGCTTATTGAAGAGCTAAATTGCGAGACGGTCTTTACCATCCATTTAGGAAGTGTTGAGATTCCTGTTATGGAATCGGTTGTGGTTACATGGATTGTAATGGCAGTGCTTATCCTTATAGCCATTTTTCTTACCACAGGGTTAAAGACTCAAAACATAAGCAAAAAACAGGCTTTTGCGGAGTTTGTTTACGAAAAGCTTACTGGAATTGTGGAAAGTATGCTTGGAGAAGAGGGGAAGATGTACACAGGTTATCTGACAACTGTTCTTCTATACATTGGACTTTCCAATATCATTGGCTTATTCGGTTTTAAATCCCCAACAAAGGATTTAAATGTTACTGCAGCATTGGCTTTAATGAGCATCGTTCTTGTGGAGTTTGCAGGAATTTACCAAAATGGTATAAAAAAATGGCTTCACAAATTCACAGAGCCGGTAGCCATAGTTACACCATTCAATATTTTGGATGTATTCACCAGACCAATGTCACTATGCATGCGATTGTTTGGAAATGTGCTAGGTGCATTTGTAATTATGGAGCTTTTGAAAATCATTTGCCCACCAGTAGTACCAGCAGTATTCAGTTTATATTTTGATTTATTTGATGGATTACTTCAGGCATATGTTTTCGTATTTTTAACTTCGCTGTATATAAAAGAAGCAGTTGAGTAAGTTAAGAGTCAACGAGAGTTTTAAAGAAATTTATTTGATGAGCAAATCCTATTATGTCTAAAATTTAAAAGAGCTTGTTGGCATAACAAAGGGGTTTGCGGATTAGGAGGATTAAAAATGAACACACTTATAGCTATTGGAGCAGGTATCGCAGTTGTAACAGGTCTTGGAGCAGGTATTGGTATCGGTATTGCAACAGGTAAAGCTTGTGAAGGTATAGCACGTCAGCCAGAGGCAGAAGGAAAGATTCAGAAGAACCTGATATTAGGTTGTGCCCTTGCAGAGGCAACAGCTATTTATGGTTTTGTTATTGCGCTTATGATTATAGTTATGCTTCAGTAAACGTATTTATTCCAAATAAGAGAGGTATAGTAACATGATTAACATTTCATTTTGGAACATACTTTGGACTGTAGTAAATCTGCTTATTCTCTTTATTGCATTTAGAATATTCTTTTTTAAGCCCTTGGAAAATATCATTGCAAAGCGTCAGGCTGAGGCAAATGACATTTATAGTAGGGCAAGTGCAAAAGAGCAGGAAGCATCTGAGTTAAAAAAACAGTATGAAGATAAACTGATTAGCGCAGAGACAGAGAAAAAGCAGATTATTTCCGAGGCTAGAAAAAGTGCAGACAGTCAATATCAGAAAATTCTTGCTGATGCCAAGGCTGATGCTTCTAGCATAAAGGAGGCAGCAGTTGTGGAGGCTAATCAGGAAAAGAACAAGATTATTGCTGGTGCTAAGAAGGAAATTGCAGACATCGTAGTGGATGCAACTACAAAGATGGTAGGAAGTAAAACAGGTGCTGAAGTAGACAGAGAACTGTTTGATGAATTTTTAGGTAAAGCAGGGGAATAAAAGTGACAGAGAAGTCGTATGCATATGCCCGTGATTTACAGAATCAGCCAGAGGCTATGAATTTATTGCAGTCTGCCGCTTCAATTATCGAGGCAGTACCTGCAATTGGAGAGGAATTATCAGATCCTACAGTTGCTATAGCAAAAAAGCACATAGTGATTGATAGAATTTTTCCTCTGGAAATTCGTAATTTCTTGAAGCTGTTGTGTGACAACGGTGATTTTGATTTATTTAATGAAATAGGACAAGCCTTAAGACAAGCAATGGAAACTAAATCCGTTGATGTAGATAAGGCAAAGCTTCGTTTTGTAACTGCCCCATCTGATGAGCAGCTTGCAGGAATAAAGAATTTTTTAAAGAAAGAATGTGGAAAAGACATTGAAGTAGAATTGATTCAGGATTCTACGCTGAAAAGTGGATTTATCCTTTCTGTGGGAACAAAGGAATATGACTGGAGTGAGAAGGGTCGTATTGAACAGCTCGCCACAAAGATTAATGCAGCCGTGGGAACCAGTGCTGTAGATGAATCTATCCTTTCTATATTGAAAGCCAGTGTGGAGGATTTTGAACTCCAGGCAAGGGAGCAGGAAGTAGGTCTTGTAAAATGGGTTGGTGACGGTATAGCCAATATAGATGGAATTGACCATGCATTTTACGGGGAAATAGTTATATTTGACTGTGGCGTAAAGGGAATGGTCCAGGATGTGCGAAAGGATGAAATCGGCGTCATCCTTTTCGGCAGGGATACCCAGATAAAGGAAGGCTCTAAGGTTGTCCGCACTGGAAAGATGGCTGGTCTTCCTGTAGGTGAAGGATTTTTAGGACGAATAGTGGATGCCCTTGGCTCTCCACTTGATGGAAAGGGCGAGATAAAGGCTGATGGATTTAGACCGGTTGAATGTCCAGCCCCTAGTATTGTAGATAGAAAATCCGTTACTGTTCCAATGGAGACAGGTATCCTTTCAATTGATTCCATGTTCCCAATTGGTCGTGGTCAGCGAGAGCTTATCATTGGAGACAGACAGACTGGAAAAACATCTATTGCCACAGATACAATAATCAATCAAAAGGGTAAGGATGTTATTTGTGTCTATGTTGCAATAGGGCAGAAGGCATCTACAATAGCCAAACTGGTAAATACTCTAAAAGAAAATGGCGCATTGGATTATACAATAATTGTCAGCGCAACAGCTTCTGATCCAGCACCATTACAATATATTGCTCCATACGCAGGTACTGCACTTGCAGAATATTTTATGTATTCAGGTAAGGACGTTTTAATCATTTATGATGATTTGTCAAAACATGCAGTAGCATACAGAGCAATTTCCCTTTTGCTGGAACGTTCACCAGGACGAGAGGCTTATCCAGGTGATGTTTTTTATCTGCACTCAAGACTGCTGGAAAGGAGTGCCCGTATCACAGATGAAGTGGGTGGTGGCTCAATCACCGCACTTCCTATTATTGAGACACAGGCTGGTGACCTTTCAGCATACATTCCTACGAATGTTATTTCCATCACAGATGGTCAGATATTCTTGGAGTCTGAGCTTTTCAACGCAGGGCAGCGTCCAGCTGTAAATGTTGGACTTTCGGTATCCCGTGTTGGTGGTGCAGCACAGACTAAAGCTATGAAAAAAGCAGCAGGATCCATTCGTATTGATTTGGCTCAATATCGAGAGATGGAGGTATTTACCCAGTTTTCATCAGATTTGGATGATGCTACTAAGAAGCAGTTGGCACATGGACGTTCACTGATGGAACTTTTAAAGCAACCATTATCAAGTCCATTTTCAATGGCAGAGCAGGTTATTATTCTTGTTGCTGCAAATGCTCATATATTTAGTGACCTTGATAGTTCTTCCATTCAGGAATTCAGAAGGAGTTTGCTTGATTATTTTGCAGCAGAACATAAGGATATTATCAGCCAGTTGAATTCTACTAAGGATTTATCAGACGATATAAAGGAAGCTATTGTAGCAGCGGCTCAGGAGTTTAAAAAGAATTGGGAGTAAATCATGGCAAGCACAAAGGAAATCCAAAATAGAATAAACAGTATTCGGGATACCATGAAGATTACAAACGCCATGTACATGATGTCATCAATGAAGCTTCGAAAGGCAAAGGAAAAGCTGGCAGCCACAGAACCCTTTTTCATTGGAACTCAAAAAGGGCTGGCTGAGAACCTGGCACATTTGCCTGACATCAGACACATTTATTTTGATAACCGTGTGGAGGATGACAAGGAGACTAGTAAGAAGCGTGGATTTATAGTTTTTACTGGTGATAAGGGCATGGCTGGAGCATACAATCATAATGCTATCAAGCTAGCTAAAGAGCGTGTACAAAATCTTCCAAAGGATTCATATAAGTTATTTGTAGTTGGCGAAGTTGGTCGTGTTTTCTTTTTGAACAATGGCTTCAACGTGGATGAAAATTTTAGATATTCATCTAATAATCCTACAATGCATAGAGCCAGAATTATAGCGGAATACATGATTGATTTATACAACAAAGGTGAGCTTGACCATATTGATGTTATTTACACCAAAATGCTGAATTCTGTCACAGAAGAGACTTGTATTGAGCGTTTGCTGCCACTTAAGACTCACAAATTTATAAAAGAGCAGGCTAAACAGATTGAAGCTGATACAGAGGGAGTCTCTAAAGCTACAATAGAGATGAAAGAAGGAAAAAAGCATGTTCACTCTATCAGCAGCTACGAATTGGAGGCTATTCAAAAGGGTGGAGACAGCTGGTATCCATTTTACCCTTCCCTGACCACTGTTTTAGAAAGCCTGGTACATAATCATTTTACAGCATTTATTTATGGTGCAATGGTTGAATGCTCGGCAAGTGAGGAAAATGCCAGAATGATGGCAATGCAGTCGGCAACAGACAATGCTGAGGCTATGCTTCATGATTTATCAATAGAATACAACAGAGTGCGCCAGGCGCAGATTACCCAGGAAATTACCGAGGTAATCGGTGGAGCAAAGGCGTTAAAAAAGAAAAAGTTGAGTAGGTAAAGAGGTTACAAAAATGTCAGATACAAAAGGAAGAATCGTGCAGGTTTCAGGACCTGTTGTCGATGTAGAATTTAAAGATAATGACCTGCCTGCCATTAGAGATGCCCTATATGTTATGGTGGGCGATGAAAAGCGTGTGATGGAGGTTAGCCAGCATATTGGTTTTGGTGTTGTCAGATGCATTATGCTTGCACCTTCAGAGGGACTGTGTAGAGATATGGAGGTTGTGGCAACAGGTGGCGGCATCGAAGTGCCTGTTGGTGAACAGACCTTGGGACGTCTATTTAATGTTCTAGGTGATACATTAGATGGAAAGGAAAGCTTAGAAAATGGGGAGCATTGGAGTATTCACCGTGAGCCACCATCTTTAGAGGACCAGAGCCCTGTTGTTGAAATGCTTGAGACAGGTATCAAGGTTATTGATCTTTTGGCACCATATGCCAAGGGTGGTAAGGTTGGTTTGTTTGGTGGCGCAGGTGTAGGTAAAACTGTACTTATCCAGGAGCTTATTCATAATATTGCTACAGAAAGTGGCGGTTATTCCATATTTACAGGTGTAGGAGAGCGTTCCCGTGAAGGTAACGACCTTTGGACAGAAATGGGCGAATCAGGAGTTCTTGATAAGACAGCCCTAGTCTTCGGTCAGATGAACGAGCCACCTGGAGCACGTATGCGTGTAGCCGAAACAGGACTTACCATGGCAGAATATTTCC
>CAMNPQ010000056.1 GCA_946548305.1 uncultured Pseudobutyrivibrio sp. | reverse complement strand
CGTACCAATGACCAGATCGATATGAGGAGCCCGTTTGAAAAGCCGGTCCTGCCATTCCTGTGCCATGCATCCCGTCACCGCGATGATCAGATCCGGATTCTCATCTTTTAAGTGCTTCAGTTCGCCAATTTTTCCCAGCGTCTTATCTTCTGCCGTTTCACGGACACAACAGGTATTCAATAAAATCACGTCCGCCATAGTGAGTTCGTCCGTCTGGCGATACCCCAGCTCTTCCAGCTGTCCTGCATAATGCTCGGAATCACTCTGATTCATCTGGCATCCATAGGTCTGGATAAAATAAAATTTCTCATTCTGTATCATACTATATTCCTCAGTTCTTTATATTGGATAGGTTATCCTGGATTTTCATTTTTACACTCTATTAGTCAACAACACGCATAATTAAGCCATTTGTTGGGATATCGAGTGCTTATTAGTGCTTATAGAACAATACTGGTGTCTATCGAGTGCTTGAGGAACTCATATAGTCCCTTGCGATGGATACGCCAATGTGTCCCTATTTTAAATGCTTTCAGTCTTCCATTATAGCATAGGTCATAAACGGTTGAAAGAGGAACACTCAGCATTTGAGAGACTTCTTTCGGTGTAAAGGCTATTTGTCTATCCCATTCATTAGAGGGAGTAGATAAAAAATCATCAACATCAAGTTTTAAGAATGTTTGGGTCTTCAATGGTCGTTTCAGCTCCTTTAGTGCAGTAAAGGAAATCTTAGTAGACTAGAGAACCTTATAGAATCTATAAGAATATATAAAGAGAGATTTTAGGAGATAATCAATAATCATTAATCATTATCCCTTAAATCTCTCTTTGAAATCTTAGTAGACTTATGAATAGAGTATAAAGATTAGATTCTCGAAGGCTACGTCGAGATACGAATAGTACTACTATATACTTTTCGTCTTCTTCTTCTCCCTGTGCGACAATTAATTTTTAGTATATACATGCGACAATTAATTTTCTCTAAGCTTCCTTATTGCTTTTATACATTTATTATTATTCACATTATCTGTATGATTAGGCAAAACAGACTCACAAAGCCAGTCTTCCAGCTGTTCTGCTGTAAGTTCTGTCAACTGCCTATCTTCATCAACATCCATATTCTCCAGAAAATAAGCGACACCAATAGTTAGAGCATCTAATCTATCGTCATGACTCAGTGCGTTCTTTTCCCTACATAGATGGGTCATCTGATATATCAAAGAGTAATGATAATCTTGCATGAACACTTTATAGTCCTGTTCAACGACTGGCTGATTCACAATCAGTTTATGTCTCATCATGACAGGCTCCAGTGTGTCTATCATTCGTGCTTCCTTTTGTCCCCTATTTACAACTGGCTCAATACCACAAGGATGTATACGATTAAAGATAGGTGTCATTAATTTAGTGAACATACCGTCCCCAAAGTTATCTTCCGGGACAACAACATCCACATCCCAGAACTTAGCACGATTAGCCAGCTGTGTTAATGTCATGTCTGAATAACCTTCTTTAAATCCCCCCATATCCATAAGGAACAAATAACCATTCAGGTACTTAATGATTGCATAGACTGTTTCGTCTGTACCTCGACCACTAGGGTCTACTGCCATAATAGTTGTCTGATAGGGCATTGTCTCGTCACTCCGAGACAACTCACTATAGTAATAGTCTCCGGCCATTGCTGTACACGGTATGTCTTTCAACAACTGTTCCCTACCTTTGGCCCATGACCATTTCAAGCTGGATTCTTTCATATCCAGAGAGGTAATAATAAGGTCTGATACCTTCAACGGATACTTTTCCGCATCAGACAACCGAGTATTAAGCATAAACTGGAGAGCAAAGCCAGCTTTACCATAAGACAGGGAACGTTTAGCAATTTCATCCTCACTGAATCGTTTAGGGTCTGTTGGTTTCCCTTCCAGTTCAGGGTTAGCCATTAATTTATCATAGATAGAAGGAGCCAGTGTATTGCCATAGTGGTCTTCAATCTTTGATATCTGTGGATATAAGACAGGCCAAACACGGACAATATAGCCACGGTCTTTCAGAACGTTATATAGGCTTGATTCTGTTTGTGGTGTCCCCAGATAAATAATTTGTCCCTTAGGTTTCAAGATAGCATCAAATTCCTTTACTGCTTCAGAGAGCTTATCACGCTGTTGTTGTGTCGCTGAGTTCTTAGGTACTTCTACCATTTTGTATTAACATAAGTTCGTTAGGCTTATGCCATCTTCGATTTAAGCTATCCACGATATTATCATGTGCAGAGACAAACATACAGGTATCAGCAGAATATACTTTATTACCTTTAAACTTTATGTCTTTATCTAAATGTACATCTTCTCCACGCTCCCATTTGTCATATCCTTCTAACTCTTGAATAGAGTTTAAGAAGTTTTTAAATGAGTGCCAGCGTTTATCAACAGTACATCCTGTATAACATGTCCTGTATTCACCATAACACCGCTTGAGCATATTAGCCCATAAATCATACGCTCTGCGTATAATTGAGTTTCCTCTCGTAGGAATTTTTAAATTAGTATCTAAGTAGCCAATACCATACACCGTTTTAGCACGACAATCTTCAATATGTCCTGTGGCAATATTAGTTGTTTGCACGTTACAAACCCAACCACTATCAATAAATCTAATGGTAACTCTAGGATGTATACGCTTATTATTCGGTAATCTTTTTCCGGGTATATACTCAAGAATTTTTATTTTTCCTTTAGGTGTATCAATTATATTTCCTACTTTATATTTCATTGTCATTTTAGACATCACTCCTTAAATCAAAATGCTTTATATTACTATAAAGATTAGACTATATCTTAACTACAAATGTAGTTCCATGCGCTTCCCATCACTTGATGGTACTTCCTTTCGGAATAGTCGTTACACGTTCTCTTTTTAGAGCTTCGCACGGTATTGTCCTTTTCAGGAGTTCCACCGTTTTCACATGGTTTAAAGACGACATAAAAGTTTATCGTCTGCAATCAGCAAATCAGCACGAGTCCCTGTAATCTGCCCAGTGATACCAATAGACTTAACAGAGGGAGAAATATCAGGTACAGTACCACCAACATCAAATATATTCTGTGTGTCTAACTGGTCTTTAGCCGCTATCATGTCCGATAAAAAGGGAAGTGTATGTATAATACGCTTAATGAATCTGGCATTCGCATCTGCTCTGTCACCGGATGCAGACACAATCAAGGTCTTTAGTTGTCTGTCCTTCCAGAGTCTCCAGACAACATAAGCACATGTCAAAAAGGACTTAGCGACACCACGGAACCCCTCGATAATAATACGGTCTGCTGGTGGTTTCTGTAGGTAGTTAGCAATATCTATCTGAATTGGTGTAGGCTGAGGGAGATCAATAGACTTCCAGACAATATAGACAAAAGCCCAAAAATGTTCCCTTGCTTTTTCAATATCATCTTCACTCCATATCATCCTACATTATCTCCTTTAACCAATTCCATAAATTCAGGTATCCTAGAGGCTTCCTGAGTTACCTCTTTAACCCCTTCAATCTCAACTGTTGTATTGAAATCGTTGTCTTTAAGAAATTGCCGAACCTTTGCAAGGAATGCCGGGTTCTTGCGCTGTTCTTCATCTTCTAGTCCTTCCAGCAGTGCTTGTACTTCTTCTGTAGCTAATCGGTCAATCAATTCCTGTGGAATGTTAAAATTAGCCATAATCTTCACCCCTTTGCGAATTTAAAAATAATAAAAGGCTCCATAGGTAATTACACCCAGAGGGAGCCTTATGTGTCTCTATCCCCTTCCCAGAGCGTTTTTAGGCACATATCATTGTCCTTAGGATAAATTACCCATGGACAAAAATAACTTTTCTTATTTCACAACCAGACCAATCAGGAGACCACCTGCAACAGACCATGCCAGTTTATTTTGTCGTTCCTTCACTGTCAGTTTGTGCTTCAGGGAGTCCATTTGTTCTGTCAACGTCTTTAAAGATGTCTCTACTTCTTTTAATAAGCTCTCTGCTTTCTCTGAGTTTTTCTGAGCTAACAGCATTTGACTCTTGCAGGTCTCCAACTCGTTCTTCAGCTCTAGTAACTGCTTTTTGTCCGTACTGGAGTTCTGTTCTAATATCTGCAAGTTCATCTCCAAGCTGTCTATGTTCATCTTCAATTCGTTGTATTGTGATAGTGTCATTGTGATTGTCTGCTGATTTGTCTGTGGATAGGTAGTTGTAGATGCAAAAGAGACAGAAGATAGCGAGACAACCAATAATGCAGACAGCAACAATTTTTTCAGCATATTTGATTTTGTCATCATTCATTTACAGCTCCTCATACCATTCATTCATATCAACATTTGTGTCCCCGATATATTCCTTATCACTCCATTGCCAACCTGCTACATGCTTATCTGGATACGTCTGAGCAAAACCATTGTATCCACGGTAATCTGCAATCCAATAGGGTACATAATCAGCAAGCAAGTTAGGCTGAATGGAGTTTTCCATGTAGTCTGTAAACTTCAAGGAAGATGAGTAAATGCCAGCAGTAAATCCAGCTTCGTTGCCTTCTACGATAAAAGCAGAGCATATCGCTGTTGTGTCTACACCATCCTCAAAGCATTCAGGAGCTTCACAATCAAACCAAATGCCCATAGGTGGCGTAGGAAGACCAGACAATAGCATAATAGCTGTCTCTGCTTCCTCTCTAGCCCTTTCAGGTGTTTGTGCATGGGAATAGACATAGACACCCCACTTCAAGCCACGTTCAATACATTGCTCTACATGAGGTCTCCATGTATCTTCTTCTGTACATCCCTCGGAAATCTTGATAATGACACCCTCAACACCTGCATCAACTACCGCATCATAATCTATGTCTTTCTGCCAATAGGACACATCAATAACTTTACTGGTCATTTAATCACCTCCTGTAATGCGTATACAAAACAAACTAAAGAGAATATCCATCCGAGTAACAAAAAAATGGATGTACAAGTGTCTGTGTAGTCAGAGTTTTCACAAATGATAGCAGACGTAATAAAGCATAGAAAACAAGTGGTGAGTATAACATAAATGTCAATCATCTAAATAACACCCCCTTGTTTAATAACAGTATAAAATAAACTAAGGATAATACATTCTAGCCAAATAAAACAAAGAATAGCTGTACAGGTGTCTTTGTCATCTACTCGTGTGTGAATGACAGTAGCTACAACAAAACAAAGAAAGCAAATGTTAAATATAACGGAAAGGTTAATCATCCAGTTTGTCCCCCTCCTTGTCTACATGTTTTTCTCTAGCGATCTGTGCTAAAGCATTACGTATGAAATTAGGGATATAGTGTCCATACCCCAGTTTGTCTATGTTCTCTAAAATACTCATGGCTTCTACAATAGCATAAGCCCCTATAAACATTGTCCGTATCATATGTGTATGCATGGCTCCATCTAGTAGAACACCAAGACCAATAATCAAGAACATGACAGCTTTTTTACATAGTCCTCTCGTAGCTATGGCACTTGCAAAGGAGTGTGATTTACAAGATGCAACCATGCCAGTCAGTATGTCTAAAGACACCAGAATGACAAGGGCCTGTATCTGGTCATCCACACCCCCTACTAGTGTATTGAACGCTAACCAGAGGATAGAAAAAAGACAGCCTATCTTAATTTCTGTGGCTGTCCATAAGTTCCATATAGTGTTAATCATATTTGTTAGCGAACCTCGTTTCATTTTTCATCGTCCCTTTAGTTAGTCTGCTTCCCCACACAATTACCATTTTCATCAATCATCCATCCCATATCATCAAGTACCTTATCAATATCCTCTTTATACTTTGGAAATCTTTTGATAACGTTGTTGTATTTTAATTTTTGTAAAATAATCTGATACGCCAAATATTTAGCCATCTGTTGTCTCACCACCAATCAGGATATTCATAGCATCTTCCAGCGAAGTTACACGTTCTTCTATTGTAGGCGTTTTATCTGTAGATGTAGGTTTAGAAAAGATAAAGCCTTGCGTGTTATCAAAAGACACAACGTCCCCTACCTCGCATTCTTTACCTGTCACATCCACCCAGTATGTCTGAGGACTAAAAATTGTAGACAACTGTTCCATCGGCATTTCCGTTTCAAAGATAAAAATAACTTCTCCATAGAGAAGCTGTGCAAATCTATTCATATTAAATATCACCACCATATTCTATATACACCCATCCGGGAGAACCATAATTATTTCCAGCGGCTCCTCCCGCTCCACCATTACCGTAGGAGACTGCTTCACCCGAGCTTGACAATGCTTTTCCCCCTCGTGCTGATACACCTAATGCACTTGATGTTCCCCCATCCTTTGGATAGGTGTTCCCGCGTCCCCCTGCACCCCCGGCACCAACAACAACTGTATATGTAGAGTTAGGGGAAACAGAGGCGGTTCTTGTTACTAACGCTCCAGAACCGCCTGCACTTTTTATACCGAACACACTTTCAAAGCCACCGCTACCACCCCCAGCAACAGTAACCCTAGCTGTCGTTACACCAGAAGGACATGTCCATGTATATGTACCAGGTGATGTGTAGGAATCTTTATGGTATGGCGGCTTACCACTGGACAAAATAGCAAACTGTGTACCTGATGTTTCTTTCACCCTGCCTATTGTGGCTCTACTATCCGTAGTACCCCCTAGTGGCATATATACATGTACACCATCTACTATTAAATGAACATACGCATTTCCTACTTCAGTAGTCGTTGAATATATTTTAGCTGTTTGTTGTGTCGTTCCTTTTTTGATATATAATTTCTTTGCTAACTCTGCCATATTATGACACCCACAATTCTGCACCGTTAGGGAATACCAAGCGACCTGTATCAACATCAATGCCTACATGTATAAAGGGTTGGTCATTTATTTTCGTATTTGTATTACCACCACGAGACAGAATAGTACCTTTAAGTTGTACTATCCATAGTTGCATGCTTTCGTTCTTCTCGTCTGCTGGGATATTAATAAGCTGTCCATATTGTGTAGGCTGATTATTTATTTTCTTTTCTGTATAATAAATTATACAAAATCCTAACTTACCCCATCCTACATTAGAAGTATCAGAAGGAACATAGTTCATTGGATAGGAATGCAGGCACTTCCAAAGGGACTGTGGCGTAATACTATCTCCCCATGTTCCATCTGCTTTTAATACTTTATTCTGCTGTCCTGCTAAGGGTTTGGGTACTTTTCCCCCATTACCATCTGTGGACGCTGTAGCCCCTTTGAAATCTTGAAAGACACCAGCAGATTCTGCGGCCTGTTTAGCACTCGTAGCGGCATTCGTTTCTGATGTCTTAGCATTCGTTTCAGAAGATTTAGCGGCATCAGCTGATGTTTTTGAATTACCTGCATACGTACCTGCTTGTGTCTCAGAGGTCTTAGCGTTCGTTTCCGATGTTTTCGCATTGCTTGCACTCGTAGCAGATGCACTGGCACTAGAAGCACTCTGAGAAGCACTAGTCTTTGCATTTGTTGCCTGTGTAGTAGCTGTCTCTGCTTGAGTCTTAGCGTTCGTTGCAGACATTGCCGCTTCCTGTGCTTTCGACTTGCTAAACAAGGCCCAGCTACGACTACTCTGTGTCTTTCCTGTCGTACTATCTGTATCGGCCTGATTATCTGGAGACGCTGTAGACTCAGCCCACTTCTTAGCAGACTGATTAGATGTTTCAGAAGCACTGGCACTAGAAGCACTCTGGGAAGCTGATGTAGCTGAACTGGATGCACTATTTTTGGCATTGGTCGCCTGTGTAGTTGCCTGTTCCAGTAAGGAAGTGTTACGAGATACAAAGCCATCCTGCACACTCTCCATGTAGTGTTTCGTTACTGCATCTTGTGGTTCTTTCGGGTCTGATACATCAATGACTCTATGATTTTGTGCAGACCATATTATTTCTTTATTGCCTGTTACAGAAGTAGCTAAAGCATTTGCAAGCAGATAATCTTTCTGTTCTTCTTGCAGATGCAACATCTGTGCATCTTCTGTATTCATATCTTTAGCGAGTAAAATAGAACCATCATTCCATGTAATGATTTTATCTGTTGTTGTCTCCCGATAAATAATCAAATGTTCAGACACACTAGGAGATGTTACTAATGTAATTGTTAAACCATCAACGGAATAATCAACACCATACGTTAATGCTGTTATTGAGTTGTCCGTGTGAAGGATAGATACCTTAATAAATTCTTTCCGTAAATATGGAAAAGGGAAGGAGTATGTCTTTACAGAAGCATCTGTAACTTCATACTCCACTCGTGCTTTAAATATACTCACGTTTATACACATCCTTTCATCTATTTATTAGGTAGACCACTTAATTTAGAGAGTGTCTCTATGGCCTGCGTGTAGGGAATAAAATCAGGGATAGGAGCCAGATTCAACAAGGACTTCAAATCTCGCTGAGAGCCTTTATCATTGGCTAGTCTCCAAGCAGACACAATAGGTTTCCATGTCATATCATAGGCCGTATCGACTGCTGGTAATTGCTGTACCGTATTACCAATAAAGTCGCCAATATCTTTTGGCGGATTATTACGGTACTGTGTAACTGTCGTTCTGATTGTAGGTGCGCCTGTGCCTGATTCATACACATCATTAATCATAGATGCAGGAGACAAAAACCCAGTACGCAAGAAAGCGGCTTTTGCCAAAGCCCTATCATTCAGATAGTTCTCCTTTACGTACTCTGCGGCCTCTGTGTTACCCATAGCATACAGTGCGCCCATACGAGCGGCATTACGAGCGGCAAAAGCACCAACGTTTGTAGCCATGGAAAGACCAAAAGCAACTGCATCCTGTAATTCATGCTGTTGAAAAGCACGCATGAACTGAGCATTATTTGACCTAAAGTTAAAGTCCTTGAACATCATAACTAAACGCACTAAGGCATTGTGGTCTTTCAAAAGGTTCCTATTGCCCTCAGAAGTACTGAGTAAGACACCCTTCTCTACCTGATTCTGAATAAGATCATACCAAGCCCAGAATGTATCAGGATGTTCTCTTTGCCATTTCTCTATGTTCGCTCCATTCGCTATGGTTCCTTTACGACCATCCCAGTTTATATAGGTACGCAAGTCTTTTTTGAGCTGTTCAAGGTCTACATGTCTCCCCAGAGCTTTAATGTTCGCTTTACTAAATGGGTTACGCAATGCATTAAACTGTTCCCCATGCGCCCATCTGATAGAGTCCGTAATAGCTCCACTACGCATAGAGCGAACCATGGTGTCTGTCATATGTCCTAATAAGTTTATCTGGGATGTAAACTTACTCAGGTTGTGTGTGAAGTCAGCGGCTCCGACCAGCATATTAGAGAAGTTTGTCCCTCTCTTTGATAATGCCTGTCTAACCTGCATATCCCCCCAGCTTCCTCTAAATATATGTCTTTCCAAAGGTTCACCAAAAACATGCCATGATAAATCTTCTACAAACTTATTGTTGGCTGTCCCCAGTCTGCACTCCTGCACAAACTTTCTAAGAGGATTGAAGACACCAAAAATCTGTTTAAAACCACCATAAGCAATAGCACCACCAAGGTCTCCTAACTGGTTCCACCCCATAGAGCCACCACGTTTAAAGTATGCTAAGATGTTCAAAATCTTAGAAAAGGCGGCGGCTTCCCCAAAGATATTTCTATCGTAATGATCTCGCATTCCCCTCAATCGTGCTAGTGTATCTAAGAACCATGTCTTTCTGTTCTCTGCCTCTGCTGTACTTATCCGTCCATCTGAACCCATACTGGCCATTTTAAAATCCTTTAGTACCTGAGACACAAACTTCTGATAATCTGAATCCTTGCCAAGAACAGTACGGACAGCCGCTTCCCCAGAAAATCTATTATTTGTCCGGGAAAGTATATGGTCTAAGTCATAGTATCTCAAGTCCTTATCAAAGGAAAACTCAGACACAATATTTCCTTCCGCATCTCTGATAGGTATAACTGTGCCTGTATCCATCGGTAAGCGCCCTTTAAAGAAATTCAAGTCACCTAATGTAGGAGAAGCACCATTTGCATCTAGGCCATCCAGTTTGTCTTCCAAAGGTAGCATAGCATGTTCTGCCCATTCTTTAGACTTTACTGTTCTGTATTCATCTATTTCTTTCTCTGTTGTCTCTGCTGGTTTTTTTTCTTCCAGTTCTTTTAGTTTCTCTTTGACTTCTTCGACCTTACGAGCAGATTTACGACCATCCTTTTCGAGATACTCTTTACATTCATTTATTTGCCGTTTCCACGCCAGTTCTTTTTCTCTGTAAATCATATCAGAAATAAGCTGTCTGGAGTTCGGTGTATTAGAAGCTACAAGGGCATATTGTTCCAGAAATTCTTTAGCACCTTTATCACCTGTTGTGGTGAAGTTAGACACAAAGGAACGATAAGCATCTGGATCAATCAATCTGTGAAATTCATCATCCACTGCATACCAGTCCTTTTCAATCAGATTTAATTTACGGTCTCCACCAAACATAGAAGCCGAATTTTTACCAAGTTCTATGCGTGCGTCATACATATCCTGTAAGGCTTTAACGGCCTTATGAACACTATCATCTATCAAGGAGTCATCAATATCTATCAGTGTCCCTTGTTTTGACTCATGATTGAATGTGTCTATAACCAATTTATTAAATTCCTGACGGTGTGCATCACCACCCCTGAATGGATTGATAGCACCCAGTACACCATAATGGTCTTTTATCCATTGTTGTCTAGCATCGAGGACAGCTCCTTCATACTTCATCAATTGACTCCGTAAATACTGGGACTGACGTTCAGCAGACAACATATTTGATGTCCGTTCTTTTCCTCGTCTCTGAGCATCTTCTAGCAGAGAGGACGCCTTGCGAGCGAGTGTAGGAGAAGGAGAGCGAGAAGCGACACCATAAGGAGTCTTTGTAAATGCTCCATATTCCATATGCTTAGACAAATAGTCCAGTACTCTTCCTCTGGCACTTTTTGGCCTATCTAGCTTATTCTGAGCCTCTGCCATGTTTTCATAGTCCAGAAGACTTTCAGGAGCCATCATATTATCCTTCGAGAAATGCACATCTCCTTTTGTGATAGAACCATCACTATGAACAATAATGCCCATATTCTTGAGCCTATTGTACTGTACCGACTCTTTCAGGATACCCATAATATCAGCATTGCTGAATTTTGTCTTATCCAGAACGCCTAAATCTTTTAGTCCATTTTTAAACTTACGGACAATTCTGTTAGCAGATTTCTTACCCAGCAGGTCATTTTCGATAGCATACCCTAGTATTTCTTCTGGATCCGTAGAGTTCGCCATACGTGCCGCTTGTGCAAAAGGTGTCGTTGTGTCTTTTGCCTGTTCAGACACATAGTTCATCAGTGTTCTATAACTATCATCACCCAATGTTTCCTTCAATGAATTATGGACACCTACTTCATGAAGGAGAACACCTTCTAGCTGTCTAGCACTCTTCACATTGTCTTTGACAACAACTGTGTAATCACCATGAGGAACATAAAATCCTTTGGTATTATCTGTGATTGATACGCCTATTCTCTGTCCCAGCTTTTTAGCATCTTCCAAAGATAGAGCATACACATTACCAGCTTCTTCTGCTTTCTGTGCCACACTGCCCCCTTTAGAGGACAAAAAGGATGTATCATGCATCTTAGCCGCTATAGGTTTTGAATCTTTCATAATGGTGTATGCATTTTCCAGCCCAACAGCATCACGAGCAGTGGCATCTTCTATCTTCTCTGCTGTGTGTCCAATATTTCGTACAGAGACATCCTTCTTAGATAAGACCTTACCGCCCGCCATTCCCAAGGCTCTAAGGACACCGCCAGACACACCAGCAATCAAAGCCGCTCCAGCAATGCTTTCATCCTCCGCATTAGCTTTATTTGCGGCATGTTGTTGTATTGCTCCGTACATACCCATGTTCAGAGCAGTGTTTGCTATCTTCCCTTTTGTACCTAATTGTTTGACAGCGGCAGAAGCGGCTGAATCAATAGCCTTTACGTTCTTGATGACACCACCTGTAGCCTTGATAATCTTCATGGCCTGTACTGCCTTTAGTTCTGGTAATAAATTCAGAGGGTCTAAGACAGCACCAAGGACAGTGCCGATACTATGCGCTCCTAACGAATTGTAATAGGCCGCATATCTCATATCTTCCTGCATGTCATCCATTTTGCGCTGTAAGAGATAATATAATTGTGTCTGGTCTTTTGCATTATCAATTATCCATTGTGCTTCTGCTTCATTTCCTTTTCCCATAGCAGACATGATATATTGTTTGTCTTCCTCTGTAATCTTTGATTTACCAAAGGCATCAAAATCACTATGGAACAGGTCTGTATATAAGGCATCACCTAATTCATACAGAAAGTTACCACTCTTTTTAAAATCATGCCATATACCATCTAACAAAGATGGTTTATCCTTTAACGCTTCTTCATTCTGATTCAGGATATCTGCGTTAACCTTAGAGAGCGCATAGAGTTCTGGAGAAAGCGTATTCTGCATCTTTGGCTGAAATGCGCCTTCACCAAAAGTATACGAGTCTCCTTTTTCACCAAGAAGCTGTTGCACCTGCTGAGACAAATCAAGATTAGCTACATGCAGATGAGGGCCGGTGCCATGAGGGTCACTAATGACTTCTTGAAATCCTAGCGAGCGTGCATAATCTGCCAGTTGAGATAATACATCATCCCCCCACTGGAGACCTTCCCATGCTATATCAGCCCCCTGTCCTTTATAATGATAGCTCCCTTCTACATGAGAATCATCGTTTGCACCTGCTGTAAGCAGAGGTTCTACACCAAGTTCTCTTGCTTTTTTGAAGAGCATTCCTAATCTTTGATAATAGCTAGGGTCTATCCCCATCATGTCATCAGGCAATTCTGCTGTGTAGTCTGTTGTGTCTGTCCCTGTTGCGTGAGATGCAGAAGCACCACCAACAGCATAAGGGTCAAAATCACTACCATCATACAGAGATGTAAAGACATCTTCAGCAGGAGCCATCCGTATATCTTCATATTGAGGAGCGCAACGTTCGTAGTAAGACGCTATGGCCTTAGCCGCCCCACTTGCACTAGACAAATCAGAAGATTCAATACTCTTCAATGCTTCCTGTTCTGTATTGTGTAATTCCCAGTCTGAAAAAGCCAGCTGTGTATAGATATCATTGATATCATAACCACCCTTATCTGCAAACTGCTGGAGCTGTTTTAGTCGTTCATCTTTCCACTGGCCTATCCCAAAGGATGTACCATCATCCGACCATTTTGTAGGGTCTATGTCTTCTCCGCCACCTGTTTCTATTGCAAAGTTACCTGCCATACCTGCTGAGAATGTAGGAGAATAACCCTGTTGTAAGTACCAATTATAAACAAGTGACATATTATCTGAAATTGCCAATTATGTTCACTCCTTTACATCAAATTCTGCAATCCTCTCTGTAACCAGTCTGTCCAAGAAGAACCTGTTGTTTCATCTATTTCTTCCTGCGTACTAGTAGAAGCCGGTGTCACGGAATAGGATGTATTGTCACCGCTTCCACCATCATCTGTATCCTCTGGTTTCGTTGCAATCCACTGAATTTCATTACGCATATCAGACGCCGAATAGATTTTAGAAGCCACTGTTGTATTTGAATAGAAATACAAAGAGCCAGTATT
>CAMNPQ010000055.1 GCA_946548305.1 uncultured Pseudobutyrivibrio sp. | reverse complement strand
CACAAGGAAGCTGCTCTGCAGCAATCTTGTACATATTAGGGATCATAAGAAGAAGACCCTGTGAAGCTGTAAATGTAGTAGTGAGTGCGCCTGCACCAAGTGAACCGTGAACGGCACCTGCTGCACCAGCCTCAGACTCCATTTCTACAACCTTTACCTGATTTCCAAAAATATTCTCCAGACCTGCTGCTGACCACTGATCAACAAAATCGGCCATTGGGCTAGATGGTGTAATAGGATAAATAGCAGCAACATCTGTAAAAGCATAAGCTACGTGTGCTGCAGCCTGGTTTCCATCCATAGACTGTTTTGCTCTTGGCATTTTAAAATCCTCCTTTTAAATATGACATCTTCTATAGTTACTAAAACTGCTAAAAAATAACCGGAAAGCAGTCTCGTAATGCCGTGATTTTATAATAGAACTAATGAAAAATTTTTTCAACTGAACAAATTGTGAATTCTGTTCATTTTGAAGTACAAAGCCTTATTGTACTAACTCCAGTACACGATTTGCTATGTATGACATGCCAGCGTCATTTGGATGCATAGCCACATCCTGTGTATAAATAGAATGATATCTTCCATCATCCCCCAGTACCTTTTTACCTATTGAAGAGCGGTATTTAGAAACACCGCGAATAGCACTTATGTCCACATACACGCTTCCTGTAGTCTCAGCTACCTGTTGCTTTATTCCATCTCTTCCAGACATATACCAGTAGTCTCCCACCAAAACTATTTTGGCATTTGGCTGACTTTGTTTTACGTAATTAATTAATGTAACAAAATCCTCCTCAAAGGTGGACAGACTCTTTACATTCTCTCCTAATTGTAAGACTACCAAATCATAATTATTATTTAGTGCCTCATCCATATTAGGAAGCATCATATCTCTTTTACTGCTGCCTTCCCAGCCTGAACGGTATACATCTAAATTTACGTTGCCGTAGGTAGGGATAAGACCTAATGCCACCTGATGAATGTAATCCTTTTCGGCAGAGGATGCTGCCATTCCCCAGCTTCCCCACCAGTAATTGCAAACAGGGTGAATAGTGATACTGTTTCCTATTGCAAGGATATTGTAGACACCATCATCCATGGGATTCACTACTGTCTCAGGAGTGGTCTGTGCTATTGTATTATCCACTACAGGTGCTGCTACAATAGGGCTTGTTGCATTTGCCTCAGCTGCTTTTGCTGCAAGTGTAGCATTTGGAAAACGACCCTCTGCCTTTCCCACAGTGATATAGTGATTGCAGAGCACTTCCTTGTCTGTACCTAGTGCTGCTGCCACATCAGGATATGTCGTTGCATAAAACTGTGCATCGAAAGTAGAACCGTCAGGATCAGAATAAATCTGTGCATTTGCATCCATTTTCATTGAACCAAAAGTAGCTATTGCTCCAAGGGCAATAATAAATGTCATTATTTTCTTTTTCATAATCAACCTCAATCATTCTTTCTATATTAATGAAAGTCAAAAATTTCTTTGAGACTCACCTATCATTATATTTTCTAATAAAATAATGTCAATAAACCTAAATTTAACTTTTCCTAATTAATGATATGAGAGGCAAAAGTAACTTTTTCCTCTCATTTTGATAAAAACATCCTTTCATTTCATTCTCAGGATGTTTTAAACAATATTCGGAATCACTTGATTTTTCAAGAAAAATCAATCTTCCTCATATTGTTTGGAGTCCTAAGTCAAAATGAGATTTTAACAAGTTAAAACTCATTTTGGACTTTTGACTCTTTTATCATTACTTTGCGATTGACAGGTTCAAACTGCTCACTTATAATATGTTAAATTTTTAATTTTCAATTCGAAAGCGAGGTTACATTATGGCAACTATTATTGGTGATGGCATTACTTTCGACGACGTCTTACTGGTTCCACAGTATTCGGAAGTAACACCTAATCTTATTGATCTTCACACAAATCTGACTAAAAAAATTAAGCTTAACATTCCTATGATGAGTGCCGCTATGGATACTGTCACAGAATCCCGCATGGCAATTGCTATGGCTCGTCAGGGTGGTATTGGTATTATTCATAAGAATATGTCAATCGAAGCACAGGCAGAAGAAGTTGATAGAGTAAAACGTTCAGAAAATGGCGTTATTACCGATCCTTTTTATCTAGGTCCAGACAATACTCTTGCTGAAGCAAATGAGCTGATGGGCAAATTTAGAATATCAGGTGTTCCTATCACAAAGGAGGATGGCACACTCATTGGTATTATCACTAATCGTGATCTCAAATTCGAAACAGATTTTTCAAAGAAAATATCAGAATCTATGACATCAGACGGTCTTATCACCGCAAAGGAAGGCATTTCTTTAGAAGAAGCCAAAGAAATCCTGGCAAAGTCCAGAAAAGAAAAGCTTCCTATCGTAGATGACAACTTCAAGCTAAAAGGTCTTATCACAATCAAAGATATTGAAAAGCAAATCAAATATCCTAATGCTGCAAAGGATGACCAGGGACGTCTGCTTTGTGGTGCCGGTGTCGGCATCACTGGAAACATGATGGAAAGAGTTGAGGCTTTGGTGAATGCCCAGGTTGATGTTATCGTAATGGATAGTGCTCACGGTCATTCAAAGAATATTATCGAAGCTGTAAAGAAGGTTAAAGAAGCTTATCCAGACCTGCAGGTTATTGCAGGAAACATTGCTACAGGAGAAGCTACAAAGGCTCTTATCGAGGCTGGTGCTGACGCAGTAAAGGTAGGTATAGGACCTGGCTCCATCTGTACTACCCGTGTTGTTGCAGGTATCGGTGTTCCTCAGATTTCTGCAATCATGGATTGCTATGCTGTAGCAAAGGAATACGGTATTCCTATTATCGCTGATGGTGGTTTGAAGTTCTCTGGCGATTTAACAAAGGCTCTCGCTGCTGGTGGTTCTGTATGTATGATGGGTTCAATGTTTGCTGGCTGCGACGAAGCACCTGGCTCATTTGAGCTTTTCCAGGGACGTAAATACAAGGTTTACCGTGGAATGGGCAGCCTTGCAGCCATGGAAAATGGTTCAAAAGACCGCTACTTCCAGGAAGGTGCCAAAAAGCTTGTTCCAGAAGGTGTTGAAGGTCGTGTTGCATACACCGGTTCACTAGAAGATGTTATCTTCCAGCTGGTAGGCGGTATTCGTTCTGGTATGGGTTATTGCGGTTGTCCTACTATTCCTGAGCTTCAGGAGCGTGGCAAATTTGTAAAGATTTCTGCTGCATCCCTCAAGGAATCACATCCACATGATATCCACATCACAAAGGAAGCTCCAAACTACTCTGTAGAAGGCTAATAATAAAGTCACCTGGGCCTGCACCTCAGGTGACTTTTTCTTTACTAATATTTCAGGAGAATAATATGAATCCACCAATACTAAAAAATAAACTGTATCTCTATTTGACAGAATTTTTTGCTGGAATGTCTGTTATGGCTGTGGAGCTTGGAGCCAGCAGACTGCTTGCCCCTTATTTTAGTTCATCGCAGATTGTGTGGACTATTATCATAGGCACAATAATGATTGCAATGGCACTTGGCAATCTATATGGAGGACGTGCTGCTGATAAAGATCCAAACCCGGACAGGCTATATGTGAGAATACTAATTGCAGCAATATGGATTGCAGCCATCCCGGTGCTTGGGAAATATATAATCATCGGCATATCTGCACTTTTGATTTTCACTGTAAGCAACAATTTTCTTGTGATTGCAGGCTTTATTGCCTGTATGATTATATTCGTATTTCCGTTATTTTTGCTGGGTACTGTCACACCCTCTTTAGTAAAATTTTCCGTGGACAGCTTAGATGATAGTGGTAGCGTTGTAGGTCGCCTAAATGCCAGCAACACAATCGGCAGCATTATCGGCACTTTCGTTCCAACCTTT
The DNA here is from genome assembly GCA_946548305.1 of uncultured Pseudobutyrivibrio sp. GTDB lineage: Bacteria > Bacillota > Clostridia > Lachnospirales > Lachnospiraceae > Pseudobutyrivibrio. Next base: position 9,920 of record CAMNPQ010000055.1, on the reverse strand, counting down.
ATCAGTATTCCTGCTGTGGGCACTTCCGTGACCTTTTTAATATTTGCGGGCATACTTTTGCTACTCAGCTTAATATATTTTATCAGTTCTAAAATAAATTTTAGCAAGGCCAAGAAGATACCTGTAAGCATTATCTTGTTTTTAGTCTGCTGTCTTCTTGGTCATAACAACAGCTTTGCATTTTGGCAGACTGACCTCACCTACGAAGGGGAGTCCATTTACAACTATCTGCAGGTGTACGAAGACGACAATCAGGTGGTGCTTTCCACCAATGTGCTGTTTGGCACTCAATCCGTATATACGAAAGAAAAAGGTCCTACAGGCTTTTATTACGATCATGCTATGGCAGCGGTATATATGGGCGAGGATGAGGATGCCACCACTCCTACTAAAATACTGGTTTTAGGAAACGGTTCTGGCACTTATGCCACCCAATGCGAAAGATATTTTGACAATGTAGAAGTAACCGGTGTGGAAATTGATGAAAAAATCACTGACCTTGCCCGCAAATATTTTGAGCTTCCTAAGGATATAGATGTAGTAACCTATGATGGTAGAGCCTACCTGAATGTAATAGAGGATAAATATGATGTAATCATGGTGGATGCCTATCAGGACATCACTATTCCATTTCAAATGTCCAGCGTGGAGTTTTTCACTTTGGTAAGAGACCATCTGACAGATAACGGTGTGATGGTTGTGAATTTGAATATGAGAAGTGATACTCCAACAAATATCAACTATTATCTGGCGGATACCATCGGTCAGGTGTTCAATCATATACTTACGGCAAATGTACAGGGAAACACCAACAGAATTTTATTTGCCAGCATGAATGATGATATGCAGGATAAGCTACTTGCAGGAGTTGAAAAAGAAACTGATTCAGATTTGCTATATATGATGGATAAAGTAATTGAAAATCTGGTTGTATATGAGCCAACCAATCTGGTGTTAACTGATGACAAAGCCCCTGTTGAGCTACTGGGAATGAAAATAATAGACGAGCTTATAGCAGGAGAAGTCTCCTACTATAAAAACATCTATGAAACTGAAGGGCTGGATGGATTGCTAAAGCTCCTTTAAAACCTGCAGGTAAATGTAATCACACCATTTTGCCATTTTGCCTTTATTTCACCGTGATATCGTTCCATAAGACCCTGGGCTATGGAGAGTCCTACTCCATAGCCCTCTTTATCTATATTGTGAGCCTGATCCCCACGATAAAATCTATCGAAAAACCGATCATAATCCTTTCCTGCTCCATCTACATAATCATTAGAAACTGAAAAGAAAATATTCTTCCCCTTTTTATCCTTTGAAAGTTCTACGGTTATTGTCCCATGTGGGTCACAGTATTTTATGGCGTTGTCTATTAAAAGTGTGGTAATCTGTCTCACATCACCTTCATGAGCCATCATTTTCACATCATCATCGATAGACATTTTCATTTTTTTGCCATCAGAGGTAGCCACCACCTCAAAGGATTTTGCAGTATCTAAAAGAAAACCTGTAAAATCAGTCTCCACCCTTTCTTCCTTGCTATCTTTTTCGCTGGCTTTGGTAACTAAAACCAGATTTTGGATGAGACCTGTGAGTCTATCCACCTGGCGCATTGTAGATTTAGTCCACTCGTTGTCAGTTCCCATTATTTCCAGCATTTCAGTGTTTGCTTTAATGACAGCAAGGGGTGTCTTTAGCTCATGACTGGCATTTGTAATAAAAGCTTTTTGAAGCTCCGCATTTTTGATTTCAGGCTGGATGATTTTTTCAGCCCAGGCTCTGATTAAAAACAATGAGATAAGCATACCAAAGCCTATAAGTATACATGCAAGAAGCACCAGTCTTCGGTTTATAGCCACCTGGGTACCACAGTCTAGAATAACTACTATGCTTCCACCAGACTCCCTGTCTGCTACCATGTAATAATAAGAATCATCATAATTTCCGAATTTAAAAAAACGCTTCATTACAGTATTGGCATAGGTGATTGCCTGGCTTGCCTCCACTGCTGCAGTATGGCTGGTGATGACTCGCTCCACCTGACCATCTTCTGTGAATGTGACAGCAAAATACCTGGTAGCGTAATAAAACTCTTCAGACACATATTCACTTTCCACACCAAATAGCTTTTGAAGCTGAGCCACAAAATCATTTTTGTCTGAAATAGTATCCCCTGTGTCTTCAGTGTTTTCAGTTTCTATATCCTCATACTGCATTGGTAAAACACCATCATTTTCAATGATATAGTGCATGCTGTCCTTTATCTGGCTTCTGGTCATCAGGGCATTAAAAACATAAATACACCCTGCTATAAAGGTCATTACTATAAAAAATGAAACCATGGCAGTCATTATGAATTTGTTTTTAAGTCTTTTGATAGCTTTCTCACTCATTAACCACCACCTGGAAAGGTCCGCCCTTTTCCCCTTTTATTACAACAGATGAATCGATATATTCCAGCTTTCCCTGTAGGAAATTAACGTACAGCCATACAGTTTCTTCTGTAACCTCCTCAGCATCATTCCACACATGCTCCAACAGATAATTGCAATCTACAGTATGCTCCTGATTTAAAAGCAAGGTCTGCATCAGTTCAAATTCTTTTAAAGACAGCCTGACTGTGTTTTCAGAAATAAGTTCCAGACTTTCTGATTTAAGGATGATATCTCCAAATGACAATTCCTTTGCTGCATAATCCCGACCGCGTCTGGTAAGTGCCTTGACCCTGGCAAGCAGCTCCTTCATAGCAAAAGGCTTTGTTAGATAATCATCTGCACCTGCATCCAGCCCCTCTACTCTATCGTCTACTTCTGCTTTTGCTGTGAGCATCAAAACAGGAGTCACTATATTTCTTTCTCTAAGCTCCTTTAACACTTCAAGTCCTGATAGCTTTGGCATCATGATATCCAGTATGATGCCGTCATAACCATTTTTTAAAGCCAGGTCCAAGGCTTCCTTTCCATCAAATGCGCTGTCCACATCAAATCCAGAAATGGTGAGCATTTCTGTAACTACTTTGTTTAAATCTACTGTATCTTCAGCTAGTAATAATTTCATATATTTACAATTCCTTTCGAATCATATCCCTGATTGTTTGCATGGACATATCTGTGGATGCCAATTCATCTGCGCATCTTTTCAACTCGGCAATGATTAGCTTGTCATTTTCGCTGGCAGCCTTCTTGTAGTGAATGTGATGTTCCAGTGCTGCCCATGTATCCATGGAAATGGTTCTTATCTGTATCTCCACAAAATATTTGTTGTCATATCGCAAAATCAAATGAAGGCTTCGGTAGCCATTGGGCTTTACATGTTTTATGTAGTCCTTTTCCTCTACCACCTCCACCTTATCCATGTTTTTAAGATGGTCTCTCACTGAATATACATCACTGATGAAGGCGCACACAACTCTGATTCCTATAGCATCATGTATGACATTAAGGGCTGATTCTGTGGTTTCAGGCAGGTTTTGTCTGACACATTTTTCCCTCATACTCGTCTCGGATTTAATTCTGCCAAGACAGTGCTCTACCGGGTCAGTTAAATACTGCTCTTCCATATTAGCCCGAAGCTCATCTATAGAACCCAGAATAATATTCATAACATCTTCCATAGCTGGTCTATGGTCACCATAAATTGATTCTTTCAAACATTTCTCCTATTCTAATGCGGCATCTATCAACACAAAATATTTACCCTCACCCTTTTTATAGGTGGCAAAAGTTCCCACTACCGTTATCCCGTCACCGTCTTCAGGATATTCTTCATCCTCAAGGACATACTCTATACCTTCAGTACAGCAGCCTAAGGCATCATACACAATACAGGAATGGGTGCCACCGTGGGTAGTGTTGCTATCCCCTTCCATCCTGACCAGCTGCCCCTTATAGTCGTCTGGATTTTCAAGCATATCCGCCACATATGAATAAACCACAGTGGAGGACATGGTGGTTAAATCCACATCCACATCAGAAGCAGTGCTGGAATTGCCGCAGGATACTGATATAAATGTTATACAAAATGTTAATAAAATATAATTAAATCTTTTCATCAAAATTAATCCAAAAGTGCTTTTAGAATTCTACCACTGAATCAGCTACTCCCATAGTAGATTTTCTATGTGACACCAAAACCACTGTCCTGTCCTTTGCCTCGTCCTTCAGTGACTTTAAAATGATTCCTTCATTTAAAGAATCAAGGGCACTTGTAGGCTCATCCAAAAGCATAAGCTTTCCCTGGTGCAGAAAAGCTCTGGCTATTCCTATGCGCTGTTTTTCTCCAGAGGAAAGTGTACTTCCAAGCTCTCCAATCACAGTATCATAGCCATGTGACAGTCCTGAGATGAACTCATGAAGACCGGCTGCCTTTGCTGCATTTATTATCTCTTCTTTTGTGGCACCTGGCTTAGACAAAGCAATATTATTTCCTATGGTGTCATGACTGACCCAGGTTTCCTGGGTGACAAAGGATTGATTCTGTCGCAGTGCGCTTGTGTTTATATAATCCACATCCACAGCACCGTCTACTTTGTCATAATAATAGATTTGACCCTCATCTGTCTCCCAAAACCTCATAAGAAGCCTAAGCAAAGTAGATTTGCCGCAACCGCTAGGTCCATGTATGCCAAGAATTTTCCCCTTTGGTATGCCCAATGATTTTTTATTAAGCACCTCTTCATTTCCATAGGAAAAGGATACACTATTGACACTCACAAGCTTGCCAGCAGCTCCTTCTACCATTTCAAGTTCCACTCCATCCTCTACAGGCTCTACAACAGGTTCTTCATCTAAAAGGGCAAGCACCCTTTTTCCGCAGGCGAGAGTCTGATTTAGATTGTTTGAAAGAGACGCCAGTGCAACCACAGGTCCAAAGGAGCTCATCATTCCTACCACAGCAAGCACTACCTGTTCAAAGCCTACTCTTTCCTGGTAAAATGCCCACAGCATAACCCCAAGGGTAATGAGTGAAAAGGCTTGAATGCACAGGTTTGTCAAAAACTTTTGGGACTTTTCATAAGCCGTAAGCTCTTCCTTCGTCTTAGCCAAATCATCTGACATTTCATTTAAATCGATTCTTGTTTGGTCTGCACTATTAAACTGAATGGTCTCATCTACACCATAGATTATCCCTAAGATAAAACTGTTCATCCTGCCAAATTTGGTTCTGAATTTCAAACCGCTTTTTGCAGAATTAGTCTCATTGGCTGATGGAATCATGCCACCAATTACCGTATATGCGATAGCTGCTATAAACCCAGCTGGCAAATATTGGCTGCCGATGAATACAGACATAAGCACAGAGACTATGGCTGCGATAGCGACAGGTGAAATAGTATGGGCGAAAAACACCTCCAAAAGCTCTATATCTGTGGTTATCATGGTTATAAGATTGCCTTTTTCCTTGCTTTCAAGCTTTGCTGGGCAAAGTATTCTGAGCTTTTCAAAAACCTGATGTCTAATGAGGGCTAATATCCTAAATGCTATGTAGTGATTGCAATACTGTTCTCCGTAGTGAAACAGCCCTCGCAATACCCCCACAGCTATAAGCAATCCAAAAACAGATGAAAGTCCCTTAAGAAGCATAGGATTGGACTGGCTTGCTATAACCATCGCTATCCCCTCTGCCCCTATTATGGGTACAAATATGGCGCATAGTTGACCAAGTGTCCCTAGTATAATTCCAAGGAGCATAACAAATGTAAGGGGTTTAACCAAAAAGATTAACCGGGCTATTATTTTCAATCCAGAAGATTTTTCATTTTCCATCAGGCTTTACCTCCTGCAAAATTCTCAAGCTCCTGTTGTGCCTTGTAAAGCTTTGCGTAAGCACCATTTTTAGCAAGCAATTCCTTATGACTGCCTGACTCCACAACCTCCCCATCTGAAAGCATAAATATTGAATCACTTGGAACTACATTTGCCAGCCTATGAGAAATCAGAATAATGGTTTTGCCCATTTCTTTTTGCAATCTATAGATAACTTTCATAATTATTTCTTCCGATTCCGCATCTATGTTGCTTGTGGCCTCGTCAAAAATATAAATAGGGCTATTTTTAAGCAATGCTCTTGCAAGAATCAGCCTTTGTCTCTGTCCTCCCGAAAGATTAGTACCACCTTCCTTTAAGACAAAATCCAGTCCACCCTTACTTTCAAGCTCCTCTAGTAGATTCATCAGCTTTAATACTCCAAGAAGCTTTTTATCACTTGCCTTGCCATTTCCCAAAAGAAGGTTTTCTCTGACTGTTCCCATAAACAGATATGATTCCAGGGAAACTGTTGTAATCACGGACATTAAAGAGCTTTCGTTTATGTCTTTCAGTTCCTTTTGTCCTATGGTTATAGAGCCTTTGTAGCCTAGTTTTCGTCTTGTAAGCAGGTTTGCTATGGTGGATTTTCCAGAGCCTGACGCTCCCACAATTGATACTAGCTTGCCCTGGTTTATGTTGATGGTAATACCCTTTAGGATATTTTCCTCGTCGTAGGAAAAATCCACTTTTTTAAATGCTATATTTAGGGAATCCTTGTCTAAAATCTCTTTTCCAGCATCGGGTTCTTTGATATCCAAAAACTCAAAAATTTTATCAGCAGCTTTCATGCCATTCATGCCTATGTGAAAATATGAGCCAAGCAATCGCATAGGAAGGAAAAACTCCGGGGAAAGCAAAAGAAACATCAGCACCTGAGACAGTTTCATATTGCCTGCTGCAAACTGGCTGATACTGACTGCTATGCCTACCGCTGCCCCTGCATAAGCCACAATGTCCATAACAATTGTGCTGTTTAGCTGCATAGATAGCACCTTCATGGTGATTTTTCTGAAGTTTTCTGATTCTTCGTCCATGGCATCCTGGGCAGCCTGGTCTGCCTCGTAAATTTTCAAGGTAGTCATGCCGTGGAGCTTTTCAAGGAATGTGTCGGAAAGACCATAATAGATTTGAAAATATTTATCTAATACTTTTCTGGCAACCTTCATTACAACCATTATCACAATGGGAATGAGGGGAACTGCCACCAGTAAAACCGTGGCTGCTGTCACATTATACTGGGATAACACTAAAAAAAGTGTAACAGGTGCAATCAAAGCATATATAAACTGGCTGATATATTTACCAAAATATACCTCCAGCTGTTCCACACCCTCCCCCATCATTTGGGTGACACTGGCAGTGTTTGTATATTTCCTGTAGCCACTGCCTAGTCTTAGCATTTTATTATATATCTCTTCACGTATAACCCTTTTTACATCCACGCTGGCTTCAAAAGAGGCATCCGTGTATAATCTGTCAAAAATAAGTCTGGCAAAAATGCAAAATAACATGACAGCTATATAAAAAAGCAGCTGCCTTCCCTCAATTTTGTGATTGAAGGTGGCAGAAATGAGTCTTGAAACACAGCCGATAATAATTATCTGTGAAACAAGCCCCAGCCATTGCCACAGGATTTCTAAAAGCACAAATCTAGTGCCCTCTTTTAGCATTCTTAGTAATCTGATTTTAATCATATGTATGTCCTAATGTTATTCCTTTAGCAAAGAATACACTCTAAGTATCTCCCCCACTGCAGCTGCCTGTGCAAAGCATCCCCTAGGCTCATGTGGTGCATCCCCGTCAAACAATTCAGAAATACTGCCTATGCAGCCTGTGACTAAATGTTTTTCTATTGGATTAAACATAGCCTTTGCCTCTTCTATTGTCTGGGCACTGTGACCACCTGTTTTGTAGTAAGCCTCAATAAACTGCCCCAGCAAAACAGCAAATACACTGCCCTGATGGAATGCTTTTGACCTAAGCTCCACTGTTCCCTGGCATTTTCCCACATAGTTTTCGTCTTTTTCATCAAGAGTGCGAAGTCCCACTCCCACATACAGGCTTTCCTTTACAGCCTTTACAATGGATTTTTCTTTTTCAGCGTCAAGCATTGTAAATGGAAGGCTCACTGCTAAAATCTGATTTGGTCTAAGGGTAGAATCCTTTGTCTCGCCATCAATAACATCATACAGATAGCCCCCATCCTCGTACCAAAAGTCAGAATTGAAGGATTCCTTTACCCACACTGCAAGCTGGCTGCAGCCACCTGCGTAAGCTAAGTAGTTTTCCGGCTTGTTGTGTGTGCGTCTGGCAATTCCTCTGGAGATTTCCTCCATTGTCATAAGAGCATTGTACCAAAGGGCATTTATCTCAACAGTCTTTCCCTGACGTGGTGTAACAGGCTCTTTGTTTAGTCTCACATCCATCCAGGTGACAGCATCCTTGCCGCTGCCAGCTGCCATCAAGGCGTCATCATCCATGCCAATAGAGTAAGAGGTGCCCTTTCTGTATGCCCCCATTATCTCCTGTAAAACGCTGTATATTTCGTCCTCTACAAATTTCCATGCCTCTTCTGTGTCTACATATTTCAAATACTGATGTACAGCATAGAAATACCACAGAGATGCATCTGCCGAATTATATCTAGGGTCAGACCCATCCTCGCAGAATGTCTTTGGAATGATTCCATTTTTTATATACTGAGCAAAAGTGAGAAGCACTGATTTGGCATCATCGAAACGACCTGTTTCAAGGCACAGGCCTGTAAAGCCTATCATGGCATCCCGCCCCTGATCCATGTAATAAGGATAGCCTGCCATTATGGTTTTATGCCCTGCAGACATTCTATCCACTATAAACTGGTCTGCCGCAACAGTTAAAATGCCTGCAAACTCGTCATCTTCTTCAAAGCCTGCTTTTTCTATCAGCTCCTTTATCCTCTGTCTGTTTTTCTCGCATAAAGTGACAGCTGTGTCACATTCCACATTAGGTAGTGGCTGCCACACCTCTTTCTTTTTGCCGTAGGTCTGGTTTACATCTACAGTACATACGAAGGATGCCTGAGCCACTGAGCCTGCTGCTACTTCCATTACAAAATCGTATGGCTTTAAATGGCAGTCTCGCCCCTCTTCCAGGTTGTCAATTTCCAGCTGAAGCTCCATGTTCTCATCATAGAGATTGTTCCTTTTTACCATTTCACAGCCAGCTGCAACGACTGATATGCGCACCTTTGAATTGCTCACTGGAGAATAGTAAAAGCCCACATTATTATTTTCACCATGGATTTCTTTGAAAGCCTCCTCTGGAAGCTCCCAGCGCAAATCATCAACAGTCATGTATTTATCATGTGGACGATAATTCATAAGAGGCGTGATGACCATACCTGCATCACTGCCATTGTTTTCCAGTGTATAGCCTATAACACACTGATTTTTTTCAGGAACCAGGGAAATGGTTTTTAAAAGCTTCATTCCACCAGCTTCATATTCAAAGGTAATGTTGCCATCATATTTGAAATGCTTTAAATGCATGTTTCCCTGATTAAATTCGCTGGTGTAAGGTCCTTTGTGCATCGCAGTGGTCAAATCGTAAATACGGCTGCCACACACAAGTCTTTCGTTGGTCTTCGAAAAAACCATCATACGCTCCCCTGGAGCATTTAAGCTGGCAATCAGATAACCATGGTTAAATCTCCCATGAGCACCTATAATGCTGGAGCTGGCATAGCCACCTTTGCCGTTAGTCAAAAGCCATTCTTTATATATATTGCTTTTATAGTTGTTAAGCTTGTCAAAAACAAATTCAAAATTCATTAGGACTCTCCATATATCTTCTATAGTTTCAATAGTAATATTATACATTAATCAGTTCAGATTTTAATAAAAAAAGACTTAAAAAACCCATTTTTTCAACAAGAAAAAGGACTAAGCAAAAAGCTTAGTCCAAAAAAGGGAGAAAATTTATTAACTAAATCAAAGAAGCAATGCACTTTTCAACTTCCTTCATATCTGCTGTAGGCTCGAAACGTGCTACCACATTGCCATCACGGTCTACAACAAACTTTGTGAAGTTCCATTTAATTTCAGAATTATTTTTATAATCCTTGTCAAT